>JAEDKS010000060.1 GCA_016295665.1 Clostridia bacterium | reverse complement strand
CCTGAACGCCGCCATCGAGCTGGCCTGCTACCTGCGGGACACGGGCTTCTGTCCGGATCAGGTGCAGGATTTCTATCCCACGCCCGGCACGCTGAGCACCTGCATGTTCTACACCGGGCTGGATCCCCGCACCATGACGCCGGTGTTCGTGGCCCGCTCGCCCCAGGACAAGGCGATGCAGCGGGCGCTGATGCAGTACCGGGATCCCCGGAACCGTCCGCTGGTGCGCAGGGCGCTGATGCTGGCGGGCCGGGAGGATCTGATCGGCTACGGCCCCCGCTGCCTTGTGCCCCCGGAGCAGGGCGACCGCCCGGGCCGCGAGGCGCGTCCCGCCCGGGGTGACCGCCCAGGCCACGGCAGACACGCCGAGGGGGATGCGCGTCCGGCCCGTGACGGGCATACAGCCCGAAGCACCGCGCCCGACCGCAGCGACCGGCGCAGCCGGGATGACCGCCGGAGGACACACACCAAAAACGCCCCCGGGCGTCCCCGTGAGCGCAAAGCACGCTCAGGAGGAGGCCGGGGACGGCAATGATTCACCCAGCCAGGCGCTGCGCAGCAGAAGGCGCAGCGCCTTTTCGCGCCGGCTGACCTGACTCTGGGACAGACCGAGCCGGGCGGCAGTCTCCGCCTGGGACAGCCCCTGACGGCAGCGCAGCTCCCACAGCTGCCGGTCGGCAGGGGAGAGACGGGTGAGCAGGTCGCGGAGCATGAGCCTGTCCAGCCAGGGATCGCCGTCGGGCAGCAGATCGGTCAGCGGAGCGCCGTCCTCGCGGACGGGGGCATCCAGGCTGGTGACGCACACGTCCTCCAGCAGCAGCACCAGCTCCGCAGGCTCCCGACGCACCTCTGCCGCCAATTCGGTGATGGAAGGCTCCCGGCCCAGCGCCCGGGTCAGCGCCTCTTGGGCGCGGCGCAGCTGAACGCGCAGCTCCCGGTCGGTGCGGGGGATGTGGACGGGGGCGTCCTGACGGCGCAGCTGCCGCATCTCGCCCAGAATCAGCGCGGCGGCGTAGGTGGAGAAGGCGGTGCCCCGCGACGGGTCGTAGCGCCGCAGGGCCTTCATCAAGCCGATGACGCCCTGCTGCACCAATTCCTCCCGGCTCTGCCCATGCCAGGGCATCCGCCCCGCCAGCAGCCGCACCAGCGGCAGCTGCGTCTCCGCCAGAGCCCGCAGCGCCTCCTCGCCCTCCGCTCCCATCGAACGGGCGCGGAGCAGCGCTTCTGTGAAGCCTGCCTGCGTCAGGCCACCACGCCGGAGCGGATTCGCTTGCGCATCCGCACCAGCGTGCCCTCGCCGGGCCGGGACTCCACCTCCAGGTCATCCATGAAGGTCTGCATGACCGCAAAGCCCATGCCGCTGCGCTCCTGCTCCGGGCAGGTGGTGTAGAAGGGCTCCATGGCCCGGGCCACGTCCTCGATGCCCCGGCCCTCGTCCTGTACCTCGATGGAGAGCGTGGCGCGCCCGACCACGCTTGCCCGCAGGGTCACGGTGCCCACCGTGCCCGCGTAGCCGTGGACGATGGCGTTGGTCACCGCTTCGGATACGGCGGTCTTGATGTCCGCGATCTCGGACACGGTGGGGCTGAGCTGCACGGCGAAGGCCGCCACCACCACCCGGGCGAAGGACTCGTTCTCCGGCAGGGAGGGAAAGGTGAGCTCCATCTCGTTCTGCTGACTGTTCATGCGCGGGCCTCCTCCAGCTGATGAATGATCCTGTCCATGCCGGACATGTGGAAAATGCGGGCGATGTGGGGATTCATGCGGGTCACCCACAGGCTGCCGCCCCGGTCGCGCATCACCCGGTAGCGCCCCAGGATGACCCCGATGCCGGAGGAGTCCATGAAGGTCAGGTTGGCGAAGTCCAGCACCAGACAGCGGATAGTGTCGTCGGCGGCGAGCAGGCCGTCCAGCTCCCGGCGCACGGACTGGGCGCAGTAGTGATCAAGCTCTCCCTGCATTTGTACGGTCAGACGGTCGCCGTCCCGGATGGATTGCAGCATGGCATGAGCCTCCTTGCGATTGTTGGGAAAGGAGTTCCATATCCGCCCGGGGATGTCCTGCCGCGAAAAAAGGGCACCTTTGGCAAAGATGCCCGAATGAGATGCCGCGTCCGGTTCCGTCAGCTCGACTGCCACTTCATCAGCACCACGCCGCCGATCATCAGCGCCAGGCCCACCAGCTTCTGCCAGGTGAAGGGCAGCTTCTCGGCGCCCATGATGCCGAAAGCGTCGATGGCGGCCGCCACGGCAAGCTGGGCGATGAGGATGGTGGAGATGGCGATGGTGGGGGAGAGCCCGGAAATGGAGAGCATGACGGTCACCGTGATGACCGGCGCCAGCACGCCCCCGAGCCACGCGTACCAGGGCGCCTGCCCGATCTGCCGGATGTCGCCCCTGCCGAAGAAGAAGGCCACGAGCAGCGCCAGCACGAAGCCCACCAGCTGCACGAAGGCGTTCGTTTCCAGGACGCCCACCTTGTCTCCGAGCCGGGTGTTCATGACGCCCTGTACACTCATGGCCGCGCCCGCGATCAGCGCGGAGAAAAAGCCCAGCATGCAATCGCCTCCCTGATGACAGTATGGCGTTCATGCCGGGCTTTTATACCGCTGTTTTTCCTTTTTTTCGGTTGGTTGGCCTTTCGGCGGGTCAGGGCGTGTCCGACTCGGGCGTGTCCACCTCGGGCGCGTCCGGGGTCTCGGCGTCCTCCCCGGCGGCTTCCCCGGTGCCCTCTCCGGCGGCGGTCAGGATGTCCACGCGCTTGCGGATGGACTGCATCCGCACATCCAGCGCGGCGATGTCCTCGGCGGCCTGCAGCAGTTCGTCGGAGATGTCCTGGGGCACCTTGCCCACGGCCTTGTAGCGCAGCGAGTGCTCCAGCGAGCCCCAGAAGTCCATGGCGATGGTGCGGATCTGCACCTCCACGGGCACGGGCGTGCGGCCCCCGGACAGGAACACGGGCACCTCCACCACCAGGTGCAGGCTGCGGTAGCCGTTCTCCTTGGGCTCCTTGATGTAGTCCCGCCACTTCAGCACGCGGATGTCATCCTGGCTGGTGAGCAGGTTGGCGATGGTGTAGATGTCCTCGATGTAGTAGCAGACCACCCGGATGCCGGCGATGTCGGTCAGGTGCTCCACCGCGGAGGCCACGCTGATGCGCTCGTTTTTCCGGCGCAGCTTCTCCATCATGCTCTGAATGGTCTTCATGCGGCTCTGCATGTGGTGGATGGGGTTGCGGCTGTGACGCATCTGGAACTCCTCGTCAAGGATTTCCAGCTTGGTCTGCACCTCCTTGATGGCGGCCTGATAGCGGCACTGGACGGAGAAGAACTCATCCACCATCTTCTGGAATTCACCGGAGAGCTTCATCAGCTCCTTTTCACGATTGATCGACATGGGGTTCCTCCTTATGTTGGTTCTTCGGCGGGTGGAAGGGGATGCGGACGCGGATGGTGGTGCCCTCATGGAGCCGGGAGCGCACCTTGATCTCGCCTCCCAGAATCACGAGAATCCGCTGCACCAGGCTCAGGCCGAGGCCCACGCCCTCATGGCTGCGGGAGGTGTCGGCCTGATAGAAGCGGTCGAAGATGCGGCGCATGGTCTCCTCGTCCATGCCGATGCCGTGGTCGGTGACCTCGAACTCCGCCATGTCCGTCTTGCGCACGCTGATCTCCAGCAGCCCGCCCTCCTCGGAGAACTTCACCGCGTTGTGAATCAGGTTGATCCAGACCTGGGTGAGCAGGTCGGCGTCGGTTTCCACGGTCACGGGGTTGAGGTCCAGCTCCAGCTCCAGCTTGCGGGCCGACCACACGGGCTCCAGGCGCAGCATGACCTGCCGCACCTGCTCGTCCAGCTGGAAGGTGGACAGGGAAGCGGGGGCGGTCTGCTGCTCGAGGGCGGTGAGGCGCAGCAGCGTCTCGGACAGCCGGGAGAGCCGGTCGCTCTCCTGGGCGATCATCTGAACGTATTCCTGCCGGGTGCTCTCATCCAGATCGGGCATCTGCAGCAGGCGGGCATAGCCTTTAATGGAGGCGATGGGGGTGCGGAACTCGTGGCTGACGCTGGCGATGAAGTCCTTCTGGAGCCAGGAGGTGCGCTGGAGCGCGTCGGTCATGCCGTTGAAGGAGCGCATCAGCTCGCCGATTTCGTCGTCCTGGTCCTCGGGCAGCTGCACGGAGAAGTCACCGCTGGAGATCAGCTGGGTGGCGTGGGTCAGCTGGGAGATGGGCCGGGCGATGCGGTGGGCGGAGAGCATGGAGATCAGCAGGAAAACGATCGCCAGGGAGATGCACAGGAACACCATGCGCCAGAAGGTGGTGATGAACAGGTTGGCCTTCTGAGAGGAGGCGATGCGCACCACGGCGTCATCCAGCTGCACGAAGGTGACGGGCATGGCGTTGAAGTTGCCCAGCACGGACAGGATGGTATGCGCCTGCAGCTGATCCATCTGCTGTCCGGTGAGGAGCAGCTCAAACTGGGGCACGCGCTCGAGCGTCAGGTTGTCCTGCTGGCTCATGACCAGAATCTCGTCGGTGGTCAGCTGGGTTTTCTGGTTCAGCTCCAGCATGCTGATGGCGAGGCTGTACTCCTGGTCCGCCAGATCCACGCGGGTGATGTAGTGGCTGTAGGCAAACGAACAGACCAGGGAGATCATGCAGGCGATGATGGCGGAGAGCGTCAGCAGCACCTGCAGCTTGGCCTGGTAGGAGTAGGGGGTGACGGCGTGCCGGAGCTTATTCATGGGTCTTTTCCGCCTTGTAGCCCAGCCCGCGGACGGTGACGATGCTGAAATCGTCGAACACCTCGCACTTTTCCCGCAGGCGCTTGATATGCACGTCCACGGTGCGCTCGTCGCTCTGGGCGTCCATGCCCCAGATCTCGTCCATCAGCTGACGGCGGGTGAAGATCTGCCGGGGGCTGGAGAGCAGCTTGAAAAGCAGGTAGAACTCCTTCTTGGGCAGGGTCAGGGAGGTGCTGCCGCAGGTGACGGTCAGCGAGTCATAGTCCAGCACGGTGTTGCCCACCCGCAGCTGATGGCTGGTCATGGACTGGGCGCGGCGGAGCAGCGCGTTGACGTGCAGCAGCATCTCGTCCAGATCCACGGGCTTGGTCAGGTAATCATCGGCGCCGGAGGAGAAGCCCTTGCGCTTGTCCTCCAGGGTATCGCGGGCGGTGACGAGCATGATGGGCAGCATGGGATAGAGCCGCCGCAGCTCCCCGGTCAGCTCCCAACCGTCCATGACGGGCATCATCACATCGGCGATGACCAGGTCGGGCATGACCTTACCGGTCAGGTCGAGGGCCTCATCGCCGTTGGACGCCTGCACGGGGCGATAGCCATTCATCTGCAGAAAGGCACACATCATCTTGCGCAGCGGAAGATCGTCCTCCACCACCATTACGGTAAACATGGTTTTCACACCCCGGCTTTCGTATCGCGGGAATCGCTCCCGCGCCTCATACATGGTGACATGGTCAGGTGCGCCGGCACTCCTGCACCGGCGCACCCTCTCTATTATATCACATACTTCTCAGCGCTTCAATAGGATTCAGACGGGAGGCCTTCCGGGCGGGCGCCCAGCCGAACAGGATGCCCACGGAGGCGGAGAAGCCGAACGCCAGCGACACCGCGCCCAGGTTGACGGCAAAGCCGATGCCGACGATCTGGGCGATGACGTAGGACACCACGTTGCCCAGCAGGATGCCCACGATGCCGCCCATCAGGCTGAGCAGCACCGACTCCATCAGGAACTGCACCTGAATGAGCACGGGCCGGGCGCCCAGGGCCTTGCGCAGGCCGATCTCGGTGGTGCGCTCGGACACGGAGACCAGCATCATGTTCATGATGCCGATGCCGCCCACCAGCAGCGCGATGGACGCGATGCCCGCCAGCATGGTGGTCATCATGCCGGTCATGGTGTTCATGGTGTCCAGCAGGCTGTCCAGGTTGATGATCCGGTAGGCGTCGTCGCGGTAGTTGAAGGCGGCGTTGAGCACCTCCTCCACGTCGCTGAGGGTCTCATCGGTCAGGGCGGTGTCCGCGATGTGCAGCGTCAGGGAGTTGATGGTGCCGCTGCCCAGGGCGCGCATGGCGGTCTGGTAGGGGATGAGGATGGTACCGTTGGTGGACATGCCGGTCATGGAGGTCATGGCACGCATCACATCGTTGCTTGCGTCGTCGGAGGTGACGCCCACCACGGTGAAGGTCAGCCCGCAGATCACCAGCTCCTGCCCGATGGCATTCTCGTTGGGGAACAGGGCGGCCTTGACGTCCCCGTCGATGACGCAGACCTGACTGTAGCGGCTCATGTCCATGTCGGTCAGGCCGCGGCCCTGCCCGATGAGCTCCGGGTCATCGAAGTAGGCGCTGCCGTGCCCCTCGATGGACACGTCCTCCAGCAGCGTGCCCCCGGCGGCGACGTGCCGGGTGAAGGACAGGCCGGGGTCAACCCCGGAGATGTTGTCGCAGGCGCCGATGCGGGCGATGTCCTCGCTGCTCAGGCCGCGCTTGATGGGGGTGCCGGTCACCGAGACGGTCACCTTGCCGGCGCCCAGGGCGGCGAACTGGCTGGTCATCTCATTGGTGGCGCCCTGCACGGTGGTGATGAGCGCGATGATGGCGGTGACGCCGATGATGATGCCCAGCATGGTCAGGAACGTGCGCATCTTGTTGCCCGTGATGTTCTTCCAGGACATGCGCAGGCTTTCCTTAAGCATCCTCCGCCACCCCCTCGGTCATGCAGCCGTCCAGCAGCCGCACGATGCGCCGGGCATGCCGCGCGATGGCGATGTCATGGGTAATCATGATGATGGTGTTGCCTTCCTCGTTCAGGTCGTGGAACAGGTTCATGACCTGCTTGCCGGTCTGCTGGTCGAGGGCGCCGGTGGGCTCGTCGGCCAGCAGGATGGTGGGGTGATTGGCCAGGGCGCGGGCGATGGCGACGCGCTGCTGCTGTCCGCCGGAGAGCTGGTTGGGGAAGTGATGCAGCTTGTCACCCAGCCCCACGCGCTCCAGCAGCACCTGCGCCCTCTTCCGGCGCTCGGCGGTGCCCACGCCGGCGTAGATCAGGGGCAGCTCCACGTTCTCCAGCGCGTCCTGCCGCTGGAGCAGCTGGAACTGCTGAAAGATGAAGCCGATCTCCCGGCTGCGCACCTGTGCCAGCTCACTCTCGTCCAGCCGGGACACGTCCCTGCCGTGCAGCACATAAGTGCCCTCGGAGGGAGTGTCCAGACAGCCGATGATGTTCATCAGGGTGGACTTGCCGCTGCCGGAGGGGCCCAGCACCGCCACGAACTCGCCCTTGCTGACCTCAAAGTCGATGCCCCGCAGCACGGTCTGATCCTCGCCGCCCATGCGGTAGCGCTTGATGATGCCCTTCATGGAAAGGATCGTTTCAGTCATTGGCGAACCTCCTCAGCGGCTGCGGGTCTGCATCATCTGCTTCATCAGCTCCGTCATGCCCGCCGGCGGAATCAGCACCGTTTCGCCGCTGCGCACGCCGTCCCGGATCTCGACGATGATGCCGTTGTTGATGCCCAGAATCACGTTCTGCTGAATCAGCCGGTCGTTGCGGTCGTACATGTAGACGAAGGGCTTGCCGTCGTCGTCATACTGAATGGCGTCCATGGACAGGGTCACGGCGCTGTCCACGCTCTCCCGGGGCACAGTGATCTCGCAGGTCAGGCCCATCTTCACGTCGGCGCCGGCCTCCACGGCGATCTCCGCCTCGTAGTAGGCCACGTCGTTGACCACGGTCGCCTCCTGCGCGATGCGGCTCACGGTGCCCGTCAGCTTCTCGCCGGTGGCCTGCACCTTGATGCTCACCTGCTGCCCCTTGCGGATGGCGGCCACGTCGTACTCATCGACGCGGATGTGCAGCAGGGGATGGGCGTAGTCCGCCACCCGCAGCAGCGCCTCGCCCATGCTGAAGGAATCGTCCTCCTCCACGTACAGGTCGGAGATGGTGCCGCTCGCGGTGGACTTCACCCTCGTGCCGCCGGTGGTCAGCAGCACCACGTCGTCCTTCTCCACCAGGTCGCCCTCCTCAAAGTACCACTCCTTCACGGTGCCCCGGGCGGTGGCGCAGATGACCTCCGCGTCGCCGGGCTCCAGATTGCCGGAGAAGGTGTAGCAGGTGTCGATGTCCTGGGTGCGGGCGGTCTCCTCGGTATAGTTGATGGCATCGCCGCGGCGGAAGAATATATACGCTGCCGCGATGACGATGACAAGCACAATGAGCAGCGGAATGAGCTTCTTCATGCGTTTTTTGTTCATGGTTTCCAACATCCTTTCTGTCGCTCGCACGGCTGGCAGATTTTCACTGCTCCGGTAAGCGAGACCAAGCATAGCATGTCTGTGTGAACCGGAAATGAAGCGGGGGCAGCGGAATGGTATCGGTTTTCGTTCCCGAAGCGCTTTTGTGCGCGATGCAAAAATGAGCGTTGATTTTTCCGGAAAACTGTGGTAGCATTGTTCACTGTACGAAAGGGAAGTCTGTTTTTCTTAAGGGATTTCCGTCAGGATGATCAATCGCGGGAGGTGAGCGCATGCGCTATACGCGGGAGGACGGCTGCCGGGCGTGGCTGACGACGGGGCATCTGCCCCTGAAGCTCCTGCGCGCCCTGATGAAGGAGTGGGGTACGGCGGAGCATATCTACGACAGCTTCTGTGCCGGGGATGAGGCGCTGATGGAGCGGCTGAAGGAGCGCCGGGTGATCCTGAAGGAGCGCGCCGAGCGCAGCGCCATGCACAGCCTGCTCCGGGCGATGCAGGACGCGGATATGGGCATCCTGTATCTGGAGGACTACGCCTATCCGGAGCTGCTCCGCACGCTGGACGATGCGCCGGTGCTGCTGTACTACCGGGGAAGCCTGGAGTGCCTGCAGGGGCGCTGCCTCACCATCATAGGCACCCGGAAGGCGTCGCTGCTGGGGCGCGAGACGGCCCAGGAGATCGCCGCGGAACTGGCCCGCAACGGCGTGTGCGTGGTCAGCGGCATGGCCTATGGCATTGATACGGCGGCCCACCGGGGCTGCGTGGAGGCGGGCGGCTGCTCCTGTGCGGTGCTGGCCTGCGGGCTGGATGTGGACTATCCCCGGGAGAACGCGGAGCTGAAGCGGCAGCTGCTCAGGGGCGGCGGCGTGATGCTCAGCGAGTACCCGCCGGGCGTTCGGGCAGACGCCTCGCACTTTGAGATGCGCAACCGCATCCTGTCGGGGCTGAGCCGGGGCACGCTGATGGTGGAGTGCCGGGAGCGCTCCGGCAGCATGATCACCGTGCGCCATGCCCTGGAGCAGGGCCGGGACGTGTTCGTCTGGCCCGGAATCCCGGGCAGCGTGAACGCCGAGGGCGCTCACATCCTGCTGCGGGATGGCGGACGCATTGTGAACTGCGCACGGGATATTCTGGAGGACCTGTCGTGGCTGTCCAACCCGGCGCCCACCCGGGAGCAGCTGGCCTCGCTGCCGGCGATGACCCCGGAGCAGAAGCAGCTGTATCTGATTCTGCAGCGCGGCAGCTGCTCCATGGATGAGCTGGCGATGGAGACGGGCATGGAAACCCCGAAGCTCGTCACCGCGCTGTCCATGCTGCAGCTGGCGGGCCTCGTCCGGGCGGAGCCGGGCAAGCGCTATTCGGTTATCTGACGCCGGGGCGGACGGAGAACCGGGAGGGCTGTCCCGGATGACAGACCTGTTTGATTCATTCGTAAAAATGGAATGGAATGCTGATTTTCGGAAAGATGGCTGGAGGAAGATTGGAATGGCAGCAACCAAGCACAAGCTGATTATCGTGGAGTCCCCCTCGAAGGGCCGTACCATCAGCAAGTTTTTAGGCAAGGGCTACAAGGTCGAGGCCTGTCAGGGCCATGTGCGCGATATGCCCAAGTCGCAGCTGGGTGTGGACGTGGAGAAGGACTTTGAGCTGAAATATATCACGATCCGCGGGCGCGGCGATATTCTGGCCCGCATCCGCAAGGAGGCCAAGAACGCCTCCGCCATCTACCTGGCGACAGACCCTGACCGCGAGGGCGAGGCCATCTCCTGGCATCTGGCGCAGATTCTGGGCATCAATCCGGCGTCCCCCTGCCGCGTGGAGTTCCACGAGGTGACGAAGAAGGCCTTCCAGCAGGCGCTGAAGAACCCGCGCCCCATCGACATGGATCTGGTGGACGCGCAGCAGGCGCGCCGGGTGCTGGATCGTCTCATCGGCTACAAGATCAGCCCGCTGCTGTGGGCGAAGATCAAGAAGGGCCTTTCGGCGGGCCGCGTGCAGTCCGTGGTGACGCGGATGGTGGTCAGCCGCGAGGAGGAGATCGAGGCCTTCGTGCCCGAGGAGTACTGGGAGATCGACGCGCAGGCGCAGTCCGGCGAGGAGCGGGTTCAGCGCTTCCGGGTGCACCTGTCCACCCTGGACGGGGAGAAGGCCCAGCTGCACAACGCGTCGGAGGCGCAGGCGGCGGAGGAGCGCATCCGCTCCTCGGCCTTCCGGGTCACCAGCCTGCGCACGGGCGAGAAGCGCAAGCTGCCCGCGCCGCCCTTCACCACCTCCAGCCTGCAGCAGGAAGCGGCGCGGAAGCTGTCCTTCACCACCGCCAAGACCATGCAGGTGGTGCAGCAGCTCTACGAGGGCATCGACTTGGAGGGCGAGGGCACCCAGGGCCTTGTGACCTACATCCGTACCGACTCGGTGCGCATCAGCGACGAGGCCATGAGCGCGCTGCGGGCGTACATTCCGGAGCGCTTCGGCGCGGAGTTCCTGCCGGAGACGCCCAACGAGTTCAAGGGCCGCAAGAACGCGCAGGATGCCCATGAGGCCATCCGCCCCACGGACGTGACCCGTACGCCGGAGCAGATCAAGGCCTCCCTGACCCGGGATCAGTTCAACCTGTACCGGCTGATCTACAACCGCTTCGTCGCCAGCCAGATGAAGCCCGCCCTGTCCGCGACCATGACCGCCGAGCTGACAGCCGACGGCGTGGGCCTGCGGTTCTACGGCGAGCACAGGTGCTTCCCGGGCTTCACCAGCGTCTACGAGGAGGGCACCGACGAGGATCAGATCAGCGCCGAGACCACCCTGCCCGTGCTGCGGGAGGGGGACGAGGTGCGCATCACGGACGTGGAGAGCAGCCAGCACTTCACCCAGCCCCCGGCCCGGTACAACGAAGCGTCCCTGGTGCGGGCCATGGAGGAAAACGGCATCGGCCGCCCCTCCACCTACGCCCAGACCATCACCACCATCATCTCCCGGGGCTATGTCACCCGGGAGCGCAAGCGCCTCTATCCCACGGAGCTGGGCCGCATGGTGACGAGTATGATGGAGGAGTACTTCACCGACATCGTGGATACCGAGTTCACTGCCGCCATGGAAACCCAGCTGGACGAGGTGGAGGAGGGCAAGACGGAATGGAAGCAGATTCTGCGGGAGTTCTATCCGCCCTTTGAGGAGACGCTGGAGAAGGCGGAGAAGCAGATCGAGAAGGTGGAGGTCCGGGACGAGCCCAGCGATGTGCCCTGCGACAAGTGCGGGGCCATGATGGTGTACAAGATGGGCCGCTTCGGGCGCTTCCTGGCCTGCCCGAACTTCCCGGACTGCCGCAACACCATGCCCATCCAGACCTACATCAAAACGCCCTGCCCCAAGTGCGGTGCGCGCCTGATGGAAAAGACGAGCCGGAAGAACCGCCGGTTCTACGGCTGCGAGCGCTATCCGGAGTGCGACTTCGTATCCTGGGAGATGCCCGTGGAGGAGCGCTGCCCCCAGTGCGGCAGCTACATGGTGGAGAAGCGCGGGCGCAAGGGCGAAATCTGGCACCTGTGCACCAACGAGACCTGCCGCTGCAAGATTGAGGTGCAGCAGGAGACGAGCGAGGTCGAGGGCGATGAGTGAGCTGCACGCAACGGTGGTCGGCGCGGGGCTGGCGGGCTGCGAGGCGGCCTGGCAGCTGGTGCGTCAGGGCATCCGGGTCACGCTGGTGGAGATGAAGCCCGGCAAGGCTTCCCCGGCCCATCACTCGCCGCTGTTCGCGGAGCTGGTCTGCTCCAACAGCCTGCGCTCCGACCGGCTGACCAACGCGGTGGGGCTGCTGAAGGAGGAGATGCGCCTGTGCCACTCCCTCATCATGGAGGCGGCGGATCGGGCGCGGGTGCCCGCGGGCGGTGCGCTGGCGGTGGATCGGGACAGCTTCTCGGGCCATATCACAGACGCCCTGCGCAGCCATCCGCTGGTGACGGTGGAGGAGCGCGAGGTCACCGAGGTGCCCGAGGGCCCGGTCATCGTGGCCTCCGGCCCCCTGACCTCCGACGCGCTGGCGGCGTCCATCGCATCGCTGCCCGGGCTGCGGACGCTGAACTTCTATGATGCCGCCGCGCCCATCGTCACCGCCGAGAGCCTGAACATGGAGCGCATCTTCCGGCAGAGCCGCTATGACCGGGGTGACGATTACCTGAACTGCCCCATGACCGAGGCGGAGTACAACGCCTTCGTGGACGCGCTGCTCTCGGCGGAGACCGCCGAGGTGCACGGCTT
>JAEDKS010000259.1 GCA_016295665.1 Clostridia bacterium | reverse complement strand
CTGTCCAACCTGGACGCCAAGCTGCGCGTGTCCATGCGCACGGAGATCCGCCGCATCCAGCAGACGCTGGGAATCACCGCCGTCTACGTCACCCACGACCAGGCGGAGGCCATGGCGATTTCGGACAACATCATCGTCATGAACAAGGGCGTGGTGGCGCAGATGGGCTCGCCGGAGGAGATCTACCATCACCCCAGGAGCGAGTTTGTGGCGGACTTCATCGGCGAGGTGAACTTCCTGACCGGCGACATTGTCAGGTCGGACGGAGACCGCTGCACCCTGTCGGTGGAGGGCCACGAGGTGCAGGTGGACAATCCGGAGGGCTTCCCGGTGGGCAAGACCTGCCGCATCGTGCTCCGCCCCGAGGCCGGCATCCTGGGCGACAGCGGCGTGCTGCCCTGCCGGGTGGTGCTGTCCTGCTTCATGGGCGCCTACCAGAACTACCATGTGATGGTGGGCGATACGCTGGTCAAGCTGGCGGATTACTGTCCGGTGGGCCGCAAGGTGTACCGGGTGGGAGACACGGCGTTCCTGTCCTTCCGGGAGGGCTGTGTGCATATGCTGTAAGGCTGTGGGGCCGTCTGCCGATGGGCAGGCGGCCCCTTTGCGGTGTGTCTGTCAGCGCCTATTCCAGCCCGAGCTGCTCCCGGAGCAGGGCGATGGCGTGCTTCTCCACCCGGGAGATGTAGCTCCGGGACAGCCCGAGCCGCCCGGCGATCTCGTGCTGCGGGTGTGACCTGCCGTCCAGCAGGCCGTAGCGCAGCTCCAGCACCAGGCGCTCCCGTGCGGGGAGCGTGGTCATGGCCTCCCGCACCTTCTCCATGGTGACGCGGCGCAGCACCTCCTCCTCCAGCGCGTCCGGGTCGGTGCCGAGAATCTCGCTGAAGGTGATGTCGTTCCCTTCGCCGTCGGTGCCCACGCTATCCTCCAGCGAGACGTCGTGCTGGCGCTTCCGGGAGGCGCGGAGGGTCATGAGAATCTCGTTCTCGATGCACCGGGCCGCGTAGGTGCCCAGGGAGGTGCCCTTGCCGGTCCTGTAGCTGGCAACCGCCTTCATCAGCCCGATGACGCCGATGGAGATCAGATCGTCCGGCCCGTAGCCCGGCACCTGATACTTCCGGGCGATGTGGCTCACCAGACGCAGGTTGTGGGTAATCAGCTCCCGGCGGGCCTCCTCGTCTCCCTGCTCCATGCGGCGGAGCATGATTTCCTCCTCCTCCCGGGAGAAGGGCTTGGGAAACTCGCTTCGCCCGGTGATGTAGCCCAGAAAGAACAGGCACTCCTGCATAACGGCGGCAAGCAGCTCCAGCATCGGTGATCACCTCGGCAAAGCCTATGAGCGCCGGGGGCCGGGTATGCGGCGGGAGAAGCGCATGACGCTGGGCGGTCTGCTGCTGGCGCAGCGCCGGAGGCTGACCGGCTTCACGGCGGCAACGGTGGTGCTGTCGGTGGCGGCACCGCTGAAGTCCTTTATCATGCAGTGGCTGATCGACGCGGGCAGCCGGAAGCAGGCGCTGGGGGCCATGGGGCTGGGCATTCTGGTGGTGCTGGTCAGCCATCTGGCGGAGCTGCTCTGCCGCAACAGCTTTTCCACCATGGCGACACAGGCGGTTTGCCGCGTCCGGTGCCGGGTTATGGAGCGGCTGTCCCGGCGCTCCATGAAGGCCTATCTGCAGGGCAGCACGGGCGAGATGCAGTCCTGTCTGACCAACGAGACGAAGCAGCTTGGTGACGACTACTACATGGGCATTTTCAACATCTGCATCTGGGGCGGCATGGCGGTGTCGGCGCTGGTGATGATGGCGCTGATCTCCCCGGTGCTGCTGGTGCTGGCGGTGGTGCTGTGCCTCGTGCCGCTGATGATTCCGAAGCTGATGGCGAATGTGCTGGGGCAGGCGCGAACGGACTGGATGCGGGACACCGCGGCCTACACCGGGCGCGTGGGTGAGCTGCTGCGGGGCTTTGAGGCGCTGCTGAGCGCCGGCGGGCTGGGCCACATGGTGCGCAGCCACGGGGAGGCTGCCGAGCGCAACCGGCGCTGTGACCTCCGGCTGCGGCGGGTGATGAACCGGGGCATGGTCATCACCTCCTTGGGGGCCTGGGTGCCGGGGCTGCTGGTGCTGCTGGTGGGCGTGCTGCTGGTGTTTGACGGACGGCTGACCATCGGCTATCTGGTGACCGCCAATTCCCTGACCAACTTCGTCATCGGCCCCTTCCGGCAGGTGTCCGGCGCCTTTGTGGGTCTCCGCGCGGTGATGCCCATCAAGGGGCGCGTGGAGGCGCTCATGAACGAGCCCTCGGAGGACACGGGCACCCGGACGCTGGACGGGCTGCGGGAGGTGCGGATGGAGCAGGTGACCTACACCTATCCGGGCGCGGCGTCGCCGGCGTTCCGGTCGCTGTCCCTGACCCTGCGTCGCGGCGAGAAGGTGGCGCTGGTGGGGC
>JAEDKS010000059.1 GCA_016295665.1 Clostridia bacterium | reverse complement strand
GCCGAACGTACTTGGCTGGACACGGCCCGGGAGCATAGGTCGCCGCCGGATTCCAAATGGCTTTCACCTTTGGGTGGAAGCCTTTTTCGCGCTTTCGCCCCGCCGCTTTCCCCCAGAATCGACCATTTTCACAAAACCATCCAGCCATCTTTGGCGTAAGTGCCGGTTGACACCTCCGCTTCCGCATGCTATCCTGTAACCATGACGGAAGCCGTTGACAAAATGCCGGAATCTCCCACCATCGTCTGCTCCGGAGCGCGGCGCCGTTCCCGTTCTGCAACCGAACCGAATGGAAAGGAGCGTTGAACATGAAGGGTTCCCTCAATCTTCGCCTGTACATGCTGGGCATCACCCTGTTTGCGGTGGGCCTGCTTGGTGACTGCATCCTGCTGAGCGGGACGGTCTATCCCCCCACGCTGGTCAATGTCTGCACCGCGGCGGCGGTGGTCGGCGGCGTTCTGCTGCTGGGGCTCCTCGTCTGTGATGTGGTGAAGTGGTGGAAATCCATTCCGAATCATTGAGCCAACGACCCAGGCCGGAAGCGCGTGTCGCGCCATGTGCCTGCCGGGCTTTCCCCTCCGGGCGGAAGGCCGTTTTTCGCCCCCCAACCGATCATTTTTCCCTTGACACCCCGCCCCACCTGCGTTACAATCCCCCCATCCCCCCAAAGGAGGCCCACCCATGCCCCGCATCTGTTTCGTCTGCCACGGCAACATCTGCCGCAGCCCCATGGCGGAGGTGATCTTCCGCGACCTGCTCCGCGCCCGCGGCCTGGAATCGGACTTCACCGTGGATTCCGCCGCGGTCAGCGCCGAGGAGCTGGGCAACCCCATCTACCCCGAGGCGGCGGACACGCTCCGCGCCCACGGCCTGACCCCCGGCTCCCACCGGGCCTATCAGCTGTCCCGCGCCGACTACGACCGCTTCGACCACTTCCTCTGCATGGACCTGAGCAACCTGTCCCGGCTGCGCCTGCTGTTCGGCGGCGACCCGGCGCACCGGTGCGCGCTGCTCCTGTCGTTCACGGAGCGCCCCCGGGAGGTCGAGGATCCCTGGTACACCGGGCGCTTCGAGCGGGTCTACGGGGAGATCAGCGAGGGCTGCGAGGCCTTCCTGACGGCGCTGACCGGAGAATAATATAATAGGAAAGGAGGGACACCGCGTCCCTCCCTTTTGCTTATAACGGAATAGCTTATTCCCCCCACACCAGCCGGCTCCGTCCCTCCTGCTTGGCGCGGTAGAGGGCCTGATCGGCGGCCTCGTAGAGGCTATTGAAGGTCATGTCGGGCCGGGCGATCATCATGCCCATGGAGATGCTGACGCCGCAGCCGGTGGCGCTGAGGGTCATGCTCACCTTGTCGAAGAACTGCTGGGCGCGCTCCCGGATGCGCTCGTCGGAGAGGTCGCGGCTGACGAACAGCGCGGCGGCGAACTCGTCCCCGCCCATGCGGCAGACCCGATCCTCCTCCCGGATGCTCCCCAGCAGGGTCTGGGCCAGCAGCACCAGCAGCTCATCGCCCTCGTGGTGGCCCCTGCGGTCGTTGTACTCCTTGAAGTGGTCGATGTCCATCATCAGCATGACCACCCGGCACCGGCCCTCCAGCAGCTGCTGCTCCACGTCGCTGCGGAAGGCGGCGTGGGTGAGCAGCCCGGTCAGGGAATCCCGGCGATAGGTGATCTCCCACTGGCGGAGCCGGGCCTGGGCCTTGCTCTGCTCGGCCTCCATGAGCATCTGCACGGCGTAGGTGCGGGACACGTCCGCCACCAGAATCTCGGAGCGCACGGCCCGGGCGGCGGAGTCGAAGTACGCCCGCCCGTAGCAGAACACGTACAGGTCGCGCCCGTCCTTGCGGCGCAGGCGGTGCTCCTGGAACACCCGGGGGGACTTGGCGAGGCGGGCGTTGGTGCCGCAGAGGTACTCGGTGAGATCCTCCTCGGGGATCAGGGTGCTCTGATCCACCAGCCCGTTCGCGATGTCCTCGGGGGAATACCCGGTCAGCGCCTCGAACTGCTCGTCGGCGGAGAGGACGCGCCAGTGCTCGTCGATGATGTAGCGGCTGTAGGGCACGGGATGCACCGCCAGCGGGTTCTCGGCGGGGGCGTCATGGGGCAGGTCACCCCGGGCGGCGGAGGGGATGTCCCCGGCGGGCTTCTCGGCCCTTGCCACCAGGTCAGGCCGCTCCCGGAGCAGCTGCAGGAACTCGGACACCAGGAACGGGTCGAACTGGCTCCCGGCGCACCTCCTGAGCTCCTCCATGGCCTTCTCGGGGCTCATGGCGGGCCGGTAGGCGCGGTTGGACACCATGGCGTCGTAGGAGTCCACCACGCAGATGACCCGGGACAGGAGCGGGATGCTCTCCCGGCTGAGCCCGTCCGGGTAGCCGGTGCCGTCCCAGCGCTCGTGGTGGTGGCGGATTTCCTCGGCGATGCCCTTCAGCTCGGTGTTGCTCTGGGCGATCTCGTAGCCCTTCTCGGCGTGGGAGCGCAGAATGACCCACTCCTCGTCGCTGAGCTTGCCGGGCTTGTTGAGAATCTCCAGCGGGATGCCGATCTTGCCGATGTCGTGCAGCAGGCACAGCAGGGCTAATTCGCTCTGCTCCTTATCGGTGAGCCGGATGCGCTCGCCCAGCGCCGCGCCCAGCTCCCGGGTTCGGCGCACATGGTGCTCCGTGTCGCTGTCGCACTCCTCCAGGGCCCGGATGAGCGAGGAGATCATCTCCGAGTGAATGGACTCCCGGTCGAGCAGCTTCTTGGTGGTCAGGGTGCGCAGGGCGGTGCGGATGAGCCCGTCCACGTCCGCGTCATTTTCGCCGGTGGCCCCCACGGCGTACTGCATGGGCGTTTCATAGCACGCGGCGACCTGCTGACAGAACCGCAGCATCTCCGCCTCGGAGCCGTGGCTGCACAGCGCGATGAGCGCCGCCTCGGGCCCGCGCACGAAGTAGGCCCGCTTGGGGAAGCAGCCTCGCATGGCCTGGGCCAACTCGCGGATGCGCTGATCGCCCTGCTGCCGCCCCCGGGAGCTGTTGATGAGGGACAGCCCGTTGATGTCCAGCACCGCCACGCCCACGGGCGGCTGGAAGGCCCCCCGCGCGTCCTTCAGGAACAGCTGGAAGCTGTCCCAGTTCTCGAACCCGGTCAGCAGATCGGTCTCCAGCAGCGCGTCGGAGAACGCGAACAGCAGCCCCAGCCGCTGCCCCTTCCGGTTGCGCAGTTCGCGGATGTCGCACCGCAGCTGCCTTTCCCCGTCCCCGGTGCGCCGGAAGTACTGCAGGGAGCAGCTCTCCCCGGTCAGCCGCATCTCGGCGGGGATGTCGAAGCGGGTCAGGAACTCGGGCAGCGTCCGGCAGCTGGCCAGCTGTCCCTCGCCCAGCAGCTGGTCGGCCCGCTGGTTGTGCAGAATCAGCTCATCGTCGTAGTCGAACAGCACGATGCCCTGCCCTAAGTTGTCGAAAATGCTCATTTTCAGCCGGTTCAGCATGCCGTGGGTGGAGTAGTTGAAGCAGCTCCAGTACAGCAGGTAGGCGGTCAGGCTGTACCCGCAGATGGAGTAGTCCAGCAGGTTGTAGATCTGCTCCCCGGGCAGGTAGAGGAACACCGCGTTGACCCCCACGATGATGGCGATGCCCAGCATCACGTACCCGTACTGCGCCCGGTACTCCCGGGGCACCTGCCACATCTTGCTGGCCAGCAGGTACAAGACCCCCACGACCATCAGATAGCTGAACACCAGGTGGCAGATGTACAGCGGGTGCATCTCGTAGGCATACCGGGCGATGACGGTGTTCCGGGGCACGTACCCGATGGCGATCTCCGTCAGGGGATTGACCGCGAACACCAGCGTCTCGAACATGGCGTACACCGACGCGGCGTGTATCAGCACCCGACCGCGCCTGGAAACCCCGCCCCGGGTGAAGTGCACCGTGAAGGTCAGCAGGCAGAGCAGCATGAAGTCGATGTTGATGAAATACACGCTGCTCATGACGCTCATGAACAGGTAGCTGTCCACCAGGATGCTGGCCAGATAGCTCAGGTCGACCACCGCCGCGCTCAGGCAGGCGAGGCCCAGAAAGAGCCCGGCCTGCCGGTGCTTCCGGATGGACATGACCGCCAGATAGGCATCCATGCCCGCGATGAGCACGGACAGGACGATATAGACCTTGAGGAAGGTGGATGTCATGACCGCATCGTTCCTTTCATCAGCACGTACGGTGAAAATTCCAGTTCCTTCTATATTATATCAGAAAGGCCCACGCAAGGGAAGCCCCGCCGCGTACTTTTCCTGTGTTTTTTTTGACAATTTCCGCCCATCCGAGCCCTGTCAATTAAGATGCGGAAGAAGCACAAAAAATGCAGGGTTTGGGGTAGACAATTCGTGCCGGGTATGCTACAATATGATTGTTGCCTGCACCCCGTGTGTCCTCTGGGCGCACCGGCGGCAGGGGCACCGGAGGGCGTGACCGGTGCCGCATCCAAGGCAAAGACCCATAGCGCAGTACCCGGCCGCACACAGGCCGCCGACCTCCCGGCAGGGGAGGGGAGCGGTTCGCCCGCGATGGGGGCGGCATGGCTGTGTGTGACATCCATCGAAAACGTTTTCCCGCATGGGAAACCAGAGGAGGACGAATCCATGAAGAACCTGACCAAGCTCCTGTCCCTGCTCACCGCGCTGATGCTGGTGCTGGGCATGGTGCCCGCGGTGGCTGAGGAGGCCGCCGTGCTGGACACCGCGTACCTGATGTACGCTGACGCCGCCTGGGCGAACCAGTACTGGGGCGGCGAAGCGCCCGAGGGCGTGACCGCCATCAACGCCGACATCACCGGCGAGGGCGACTACACCGTGGGCCTGGAGTTTGCCACCCCCGCCGAGGGCCTGGCCTTTGCTGCCCTGGGCATCGTGAATGGTGAGCAGACCCTGCCCCATTACTACCTGCGCATCAACGAAATCCGCGTCAACGGTGAGGCCATCGCCCTGACCAAGGGCTACACCTCCTCCGACGACGGCGTGTGCACCCGCATGAACATCTTCAACGAGTGGGTGTCCGAGCTGCCCGCCGATGCCCGCTCCTTTGACGGCACCGTGGCGGACGCCGCGCCCATCATCGTGGACAAGGAAGCCTTCGCCTCCGTGGAGAAGGTCGAGGTGGACTTCACCCTGATGAAGAACGCCATTGACACCGCCTACATCATGTACGCCGACGCGGCCTGGGCCAACCAGTACTGGGGCGGCGAGGCGCCCGAGGGCGTGACCGCTACCAACGCCACCATCACCGGCGCCGGTGACTACACCGTGGGCCTCCAGTTCGCCACCCCCGCCGAGGGCCTGGCCTTCTCCGCCCTGGGCATCGTGAACGGCGAGATCACCTACCCCGGCTATTTCCTCAAGATCAACGAGCTGCGCGTGAACGGCGCGGCGGTGGACGTGGCGAAGGGCTACACCTCCTCCGACGACGGCGTGTGCACCCGCATGAACATCTTCAACGAGTGGGTGTCCGAGCTCCCCGCCGATGCCCGCTCCTTTGACGGCGACCTGGAGGGCGCTGCCCCCATCATCGTGGACAAGGAAGCCTTCGCCGCCGTGGAATCCGTGGAGATTGACTTCACCCTGGTGCCCGTGACCGACACCGCCTACCTGATGTATGCCGATGCCGCCTGGGCGAACCAGTACTGGGGCGGCGAAGCGCCCGAGGGCGTGACCGCCATCAACGCCGAGATCACCGGCCCCGGCACCTACACCGTGGGTCTGGAGTTTGCGAGCGCTGCTGACGGCCTGGCCTTCTCCGCCGTGGGCATCACGACCGGTGAGCAGACCTTCCCCGGCTACTTCATCAACGTGACCGACGTGCAGGTCAACGGCACCTCCATCGCGGTGGGCAAGGGCTATACCTCCTCCGACGACGGCGTGTGCACCCGTCAGAACCTGATGAACGAGTGGGTGACCGAGCTGCCCGCTGATGCCCACCGCGCCGACGGCGACCTGGAGGGCGCTTCCTGGATCGTGGTGGACAAGGAGCAGTTCACCGGCGTGACCAGCGTCATGGTGACCTTCGACTTCATCTATGGCGTTCCCGCCGAGAAGGAGGAGGAGAAGCTGACCGAGGAGCAGGTGAACGAGATGCTCGCGGCTGACTACCATGCCTACTTCGGCTGCCAGTCCACCAGCTACATCTTCCGCAACGCCTGGGACGACAGCAGCTACGGCCTGGAGGTCATGCCCGAGGTGTTCGCGACCCTGTGCGGCTGGGGCACCGAGGCGGATAACTTCGCCGGCGTGGCCACCGCGGTGAACTACGGCGGCTCCTTCGTGGATGCCGACATCACCGGCAACGGCACCTACTCCGTGACCTGCACCACCGGCGAGATGGGCTTCGGCACCGACGAGGCCTTCCGCCTGCTGTTCGCCTCCACCGACATCCCCTCCGCGCTGGTGAAGGAGGGCTACGTGACCATTTCCGACGTGTCCGTCAAGATCGGTGACGCCCGTACCGTGGACTACACCGAGATCACCACCGACGGCGACTATGCCCGCATCACCCTGCTGGACGAGTACAACCAGTCCGCGGAGCCCTTCGGCTACACCGTGCCCGGCCCCGACACCACCATCACCATCACCTTCACGGTGTCCGGTCTGGCGAAGTAAGTCCAACCCCTGAGCCCTGCGATCCCTCCGGACAGGGCGGCGCTCTGCCGCTCTGCCCGGAGGCCGCCGGCCTCTTTTTCATGTCCGGAACCCGCTGGAAGAAATCGGCATGGGAGGACGCACCGGGCGGGCGCCTCGGGGGCGGGAGCGGAGAATCTGATAGCATGGGAGGAGTACGGATGCAAGCAAATGTGTCCCTGACGCGCAGGGCCGCGGCGAAGCCGAAGGCCAATCACCTGCTGCGGCTGAACCGGGTGCTGGTCATTCTGACGGGCCTGCTGGTGTTCTTTCCGCAGGTGAACCCGGGCCGCATTCTGGCGGAGATCAACCACAACCTGTCGCTGTTCACCACGGCGCTGTCCTATTCGACCGTCACCGACGGCCTGAAGCTGGCGCTGCGCCGCTCGGAGATCACCCCCGGCATGATCTACCTGCTCATGGCGGGCGCCATCGTGATGATCCTGGGCATCCTGCTGAACGTGGCGGGCGCCTGCATGAGCCTGGGCAACAACCGCATGAAGCGGGTGGGGTGCCTGCTGCCCGTGGGCGGCGGCGCGGTGATGCTGGCGGGTGTCGGCGTCATCTGGGCGGCCTACCGGGGCTTCACCGGCGTGAGCTCCACCCGCGTGACGCCCATGGTGCCCGATGGCCTGTGGGTGTTCGCGGCGCTGGCGCTGCTCATCACCGTCTCGGCGCTCCTCGTGTGGCTCCGCCTCCCCAAAGAGGTGGAGGAAAGGATGGAGATGGAGGAGAAGTACCGGCTGTTCCTGATGTTCCTGCCGGTGCTGGTCTTGACCTTCATCTTCTGCTACCTGCCCATCTACGGCTGGCGCTTCGCGTTCTTCGACTACCAGCCCGACGGCTCCATGGGTGACTTCATGGGCCTGTACTGGTTCAACCTCCTGTTCGGTCAGGCCAACCTGAGCGACATGGTGCGCGTGCTGCGCAATACCCTCGCCATGTCGGGTCTGGGCATTCTGACCAGCTGGTTCCCGGTGGCCTTCGCCATCCTGCTGGCGGAGGTCAAGTCCACCAAGTTCCAGCGCTTCGTCCAGACCTTCACCACCATCCCGAACTTCATCTCGTGGGTGCTGGTGTACTCCATCGCCCTGGCGATCTTCTCCACGGACGGCTTCCTGAACAGCTTCCTCCGCAACGTCATGGGCGTCACCGGCGCGAACACGGACTATCTGGCCTCCGCCGACCACACCTGGCTGAAGATGCTCCTGTGGGGCACCTGGAAGGGCCTGGGCTGGAGCGCCATCGTGTACATCGCCGGTATCTCCGGCATCGACCAGCAGCTCTACGAGGCGGCCCGCGTGGACGGCGCGAACCGTTTCCGCTGCATCTGGCACATCACGGTGCCGGGCCTGATGCCGACCTACTGCGTCATGCTGCTCATGAGCGTGGCGGGCATCCTGTCCAACGGCATGGAGCAGTACCTGGTGTTCCATAACGCCATCAACTCCGACGTGATTCAGGTCTTGGACCTCTACGTCTACCAGATGTTCCAGAGCGGCTCCACGGAGCTGTCCATCGTGGTGGGCATGGCGAAGTCCATCATCGGCGTGGTTCTGCTGTTCGCGGCCAATGGCATCTCCAAGGCCGTGCGCGGCGAGAGCATCATTTGACGGGGGGTGAGCGTATGAGTCAAGCGAAGAACAACAACCGCCGGAAGAAGAAGCTGCCGCTCCTGACCCGTTTCCTGCTGATTGTGGGGGTGACGGCGCTGTGCGGCCTGGTGGCGTGGGCGTACTCGACGTTCATCGCCGTGCCGGTGTACCAGTCCACCGCCCGTCTGGAGGTGGACAGCGCGCTGCTGGAGGACTCCTTCTGGTACGCGAACAACAACAGCGCGGTGGATCTGTGCGACTATTTCCGCGCCGAGCTGGAGGATGAGGCCACCCTGCGCCGGGCGGCGGAGGGCGCGGGCCTGACCCTTTCCGCCAAGGACATGGCGAAGCGGGTCTCCGCCAGCACCTACTGGACGACCACCTTCAACCTGAGCGGCACGGGCACCTCCCCGGAGGAGGCGCAGACCGTGGCGAACGCCTGGGCGCAGGCCATGAACGAGGCCGTGGCGGCGAAGGCCGGCAAGGACGTGGCGGATACCACCTCCAAGCTGACCGCCGCCACCCTGCCCGAGAGCCCCGTGAGCCCGAATCTGGTGCTCAACGTGCTCATCGCGTGCCTGCTGGGCCTGCTGGTGAGCTACGCGGTGTTCTCGCAGCAGCCCCTGTTCGAGACCATCGTCACCGTGGTGTTCGTGATCTTCACCCTGCTGTGCATCTTCCCGTTCTACTATCTGTTCATCAACACCATCTCGGACAACTCGCTGGTCTCTGCGGGCCTCATCAACTTCTACCCCAAGGGCGTGCACCTGACGAACTACTACAACCTGCGTGACGTGTCCGACCTGGGCTCGTCGGTCATCGTGACGGTGGCCCGCACGATTCTGGGCACGGCGCTGATGGTGGTGTGCTCCGCGTGGGCGGGCTATCTGGTGACCAAGACGGGCATGTGGCGGCGCAAGCTGTGGTACCGGGCGCTGGTCATGACCATGTACTTCAACGCCGGCCTGATTCCCTGGTACACCAACATGCTGATGCTGGGCCTGACGGACAACTTCCTGGCCTACATCATCCCGGGCATGATCGCCCCCTACAACATCATCCTCGTCAAGACCTACATCGAGAGCATCCCGGCTTCCCTGGAGGAATCCGCGATCATCGACGGCGCGGGCACGGGCACGGTGTTCGTGAAGATCATCTGGCCCCTGTCGATTCCGATTCTGGCGACCATTTCGATCTTCGGCGCGGTGGGCAACTGGAACTCCTTCCAGGACTCCCTGCTGCTCATGACCAGCCGCCCCGACCTGTACACCCTGCAGCACCGTCTGTACACCTACCTGAACCAGTCCACGAACCTGGCGGCGATCATGTCGTCCTCCTCGGGCGCCACGGCGCAGAACGTGGAGAACATGCTCTCCGGCAAGGTTATCAAGTACACCATCTCCATGGTGACCATCATCCCCATCCTGCTGGTGTACCCCTTCATGCAGCGGTTCTTCGTCAAGGGCATCATGCTGGGTGCCGTGAAGGGCTGATGGAAGCGTACCGAATGGGATTTTGCGGCCCCCGGGCCGTGAAACAATAGGAAAGGAGCCTGATGTGACATGAAAAAACTGACCCGAGTGCTGGCCCTGACGCTGGTCTGCGCGCTGCTGCTGGGGGCGACCCCCGCGCTGGCGGACTGGTACAAGGCCCCGGCGGACCTCTACGAGCTCTTCCCGCTGGATGAGCCCACCGTGACCCTGACCTGCTACAGCCAGCTGGCGAACTACTCCGGCATCCAGACGGGCTGGAGCGCCACCCTGCTCAAGGACCTGTTCAACGTGGAGATCAACATCGTCCCCGACCAGGACGGCACCTACGAGACCCGCATGGCCTCCGGCAACCTGGGCGACCTGGTGGTCTGGGGCAGCAACGGCGACGACTACAAGAAGGCCGTGGCTGCGGGCATGCTCTTTGACTGGGAGGAGGACTGGGGCGACGGCAAGCTGATGGACATCTACGCGCCGTATCTGGCCCAGAACTACACCGCCGCCCTGGAGACCAACCGCACCATCAACAGCTCCGTGGGCGTGGACAAGGTGCTGGGCTTCGGTCACTCCGTGGCCTTCACCACCGGCGCGCACCAGAGCTTCATGTACTCCTGGGACATCCGCTGGGACCTGTACAAGCAGCTGGGCTATCCGGACATCACCGATCTGGACAGCCTGCTGGCGGTGTTCAAGCAGATGAAGGAGATCTGCCCCAAGGATGACGCGGGCAACGAGACCTACGCGGTGTCCGTGTGGCCCGACTGGGACGGCACCATGGTCATGTACGTCAAGGCGCTGGCCTCCGCGTACTACGGCTATGACGAGCTGGCCATGGGTCACTACAACCCCCAGACCGGCGACTACTATCCCGCGCTGGACGACGGCAGCCCCTATCTGGAGATGCTGCAGTTCTTCAACCGGCTGTACCGGGAGAACCTGCTGGACCCCAACTCCATGACCCAGACCTATGACAACGCCAACGAGAAGCTGAAGAACAGCGGCACCTTCTGGTCGATCTTCAACTACGCGGGCAGCCAGGCCTACAACACCGACGCGCACATGGCGGCGGGCAAGTACATGTACTCCCGAGTGCCGGACGCGGCGACCCCCATCGTCTACGGCCTGGGCGACAGCGGCGGCAACCGCATCTGGTCCATCGGCGCCAAGACCGAGTACCCCGAGCTGTGCCTGGCGATTCTGGACTGGCTGGCCACGCCCGAGGGCACCATGGCGATCAACTACGGCCCCCGTGGTCTGATGTGGGACTACGACGCCGAGGGCGGCATGTACTTCACCGAGCTGGGCGCGGCCTGCAACAAGGACACCAAGTATGACCTGTCCGGCGTGGAGTGGGTGTCCCCCTACACCGGCAAGAGCTACACCCTGTCCGGCAACTTCAACGACGGCAAGATTCAGATCAACAACACCACCCTGAACGTCGACTTCGTGAACCCCGACCCGGAGAGCAAGAAGGGCGAGACCTTCAACAAGGACTCCTGGGAGAGCTACGTGACCGCCGTGACCTATCCGATTCAGGAGGACTGGCGCGAGTGGTCGGGCTACACGCTGGCTGACCAGTACATGGAAGCCCGCGGCACCGACAGCTATCTGGTGGCCCCGGATGTGCCCTACGCCGAGAGCCAGAAGTCCACGGAGCTGGAGGTCAAGTGGAGCCAGGTGACCACCACGATCACGACCTACTCCTGGCGCTGCATCTTCGCCAAGAGCGACGGCGAGTTCAACTTCCACCTGAACGAGATGCGGAAGCTGTGCAACCAGTACGGCTACGCGGACTGCGTGGAGTGGAGCAAGGGCGAGGCCGCGATCAAGTGGGCCCTGACCTGCGACATGTACGACATGGAGTAATCCCTGAAAGCCCCCGGCGGAGCGCCTTCAGCCCCGACCGGGGGCGCTTTGTACCGTGCCCCTTGACAGGCGGGGGCCCCTGTGGTACAATAGTTCTGTTTAAGGGAGTAGTCGGCGCAGCGATGCGTTACGAAGTCAACACAATGGAGCGCGCGCTCCTGGCTTTGTAGAGAGCGACGAGACTTATTCAGACTTGCGCGGCAGGAATGAATGGGTCTCGTTTTTCCATCCACGCCGCGCCGACACAGGAGGAGAAACGCATGGGACTGAGTTTGGCGGAGCTGTTCATCATCGCGGTGGGCCTGAGCATGGACGCCTTCGCGGTGAGCATCTGCAAGGGCCTGTCGGTGGGGCAGGCGAAGGGGAAGCACATGCTGTGCGTGGGCGTGTACTTCGGCGGCTTTCAGGCGCTGATGCCGCTCATCGGCTACTTTCTGGGCACGCGCTTCGCGGTGTACATCGAGGGCTTTGACCACTGGGTGGCCTTTGGCCTGCTGGCCTTCATCGGCGCCAACATGATCCGCGAATCCCTGGGCAAGGGCGAAGCCGAAGCGCTGGACGCCTCGTTCTCCGTCCGCACCATGATTCCCCTGGCCGTCGCCACCAGCATTGACGCCCTGGCCACCGGCGTGACCTTCGCGGTGCTCCCCGGCGTGAACATCTGGGCGGCGGTCATCTTCATCGGCCTGACGACCTTCCTCCTGAGCGCCCTGGGCGTGAAGGTCGGCAGCGTATTCGGCGCCAGATACAAGAGCAAAGCGGAGCTATTCGGCGGCTGTGTCCTTGTCCTGATGGGCCTGAAGATCCTCCTGGAGCACCTCGGCCTCCTCGGCTGACCGTCCCGCCCGCCCCGGCCCGGGCGGCCCGCGCCGGTGTTCGCCGTGCCGCCGGTGCTCGCTGTGTCACCGGTGTGCCGGCACCCGGCCCTGTCGGTGTGCCCGGGCACCCCGTCCCCCCGGCACCCGGC
>JAEDKS010000258.1 GCA_016295665.1 Clostridia bacterium | reverse complement strand
TCATGACCGCACCCTACAGAGGAATGTGCGTAAAATCTACAAACACCAATTTGTCGGACCGGAAAGATGCTTATCCGAACAGGTGGAAGTTCACCACCAGAGCCGCAAAGACGATGGAGACCATGCTCAGCAGCTTGATCAGGATGTTGATGGAGGGGCCGGAGGTATCCTTGAAGGGGTCGCCGATGGTGTCGCCCACGATGGCAGCCTTGTCATTGTCGGAGCCCTTGCCGCCGCAGTGGCCAACCTCGATGTACTTCTTGGCGTTGTCCCAGGAGCCGCCGGAGTTGGACATGAACACGGCCAGCAGGAAGCCGGAGGCGGTGGCGCCGCAGAGCATTCCGATGACACCGCAGGGGCCCAGCACCACGCCGGTGACCACGGGAACCACGATGGCGATCAGGGTGGGGGCCACCATTTCCTTCAGGCTGGACTTGGTGCAGATATCCACGCAGCGGGCGAACTCCGCGTCGGCAGTGCCTTCCATGATGCCGGGGATCTCCCGGAACTGGCGGCGAACCTCCAGCACCACGCTGTGAGCTGCCCTGCCGATGGCGCCCATGGTGATGGCTGCGAACACGTAGGGCAGGCAGGCGCCGATGAACACGCCAACCAGAACCACGGGGTTCATGATGCTCATATCCAGGGAGGTATTGGGGTCAATGGCCTGAACCTTCTCCACATAGTTGGCGATCAGGGCCAGAGCGGTGAGGGCGGCGGAGCCGATGGCGAAGCCCTTGCCGGTGGCGGCGGTGGTGTTGCCCAGGGAGTCCAGGGCGTCGGTGCGCTCGCGGACCTCCTCAGGCAGGCCGCTCATCTCGGCGATACCGCCGGCGTTATCGGCCACGGGGCCGTAGGCGTCGGTGGCCAGGGTGATGCCCAGGGTGGACAGCATACCAACGGCTGCCAGGGCGATGCCGTAGAGGCCCATGGCGTTCTTGCCGTCGGCGGGGGCGCCGATGCCGGAAACGTAGTAGGAGATCAGAATGCAGATGCCAACCACCACCACGGGGAGGATGGTGGACTTCATGCCGAGGCTGATGCCGTCAATGACTAAGGTAGCGGTGCCGGTCTCGGAGGACTCGGCCAGGTGCTTGGTGGGGCGGTAGGTATCGGAGGTGTAGTACTCGGTGAACCGGCCGATCAGCACGCCGGAGATCAGGCCCGCCAGGATTGCGGCGTAGAGACCCAGGTGATCCTTGCCCAGAAGCAGCCACACGAGAGGCAGAGCGGCCACGGCGATGAGGATTGCGGCGGTGTTGGTGCCCCGGCGGAGGGCCTTGAGGAGGCTCATCTGCACGGTGGATTCACCGGTGCGAACCAGCATGGAGCCGATGATGGAGGCCACCACGCCGATGGCAGCCAGCAGCAGGGGCACGGCGAAGGCGTAGAGCCGATCCACGGCAGCGATATGGTTGAAGGCGATGACGCCCAGGGAACAGGCGGAAATCAGGGAGCCAACATAGGACTCGTACAGGTCAGCGCCCATGCCGGCCACGTCGCCCACGTTGTCGCCCACGTTATCGGCGATGGCGGCGGGGTTGCGGGCATCGTCCTCGGGGATGCCGGCCTCCACCTTGCCCACCAGATCCGCACCCACATCTGCGGCCTTGGTGAAGATGCCGCCGCCCACCCGGGCGAAGAGGGCCATGGAGCTGGCACCCATGCCGAAGGTCAGCATGGCGGCGGTGATGTCCTCCAGCGGGAGCTTGAACACATAGCGCAGCAGGATGTACCACACGGAAACGTCCAGCAGACCCAGGCCGACCACGGTGAAGCCCATGACGGTGCCGGCGGAGAAGGCGATCCGCAGACCGGCGTTCAGACCGGTGCGGCAGGCGTTGGCGGTGCGGGCGTTGGAGGCGGTGGCGATCTTCATGCCGATGAAGCCGCTGAAGCCCGAGAAGAAGCCGCCGGTGACGAAGGCGAAGGGCACGAACCAGGTCAGGTAGCCGAACCCGGCCATGGCGCACAGAATCACAAACATGATGCCAAAGAAGGCGATGACCACGCTGTACTGGCGGCGCAGGTATGCGTTGGCACCGTCGCGGATAAAGGACGCGATCTTGCGCATCTGGTCGGTGCCCTCGTCAGCGGAGAGGGCACGCTTGCCCATAAGCACCGCGAATACCAGTGCCAGCAGAGAGCCGAGAGCGGAAAATACGATAAAGCTGTTCATCCTGTTTCCTCCTGTTATAGTGTTTTGACGGGTGATTGTCAAGAGCGACGAAGGGATTTTGCGTGGAAAATCGATGAAAAAGTGCTATTATGGCTGATTTTTGGTAGCAAAATACCCCGGACGCAATCCGCCCATAGTTATGGAGTGCGTCCGGGGCAGTTTCCCGGCATTAGACGCGGCTGCGCTGGGATTGGACAACGGTGGTGCTGTCATCCTCGCTTAACCCCGCCATGAAATCCTGCAGGTGAGATTCCGCGTGTCTGCCGCTGA
>JAEDKS010000257.1 GCA_016295665.1 Clostridia bacterium | reverse complement strand
CTGGCCTACGCCATCGAGTACGACTGCATCGACAGCCGGGAGCTGCGGCCCACGCTGGAGAGCCTGCGCATCGGCGGGCTGTACTTCGCGGGGCAGATCAACGGCACCAGCGGCTACGAGGAGGCGGCCTGTCAGGGGCTGCTGGCGGGTATGAACGCAGCGCTGTCCCTGCAGGGCAGGCCCCCGGTGGTGCTGGGCCGGGACACGGCCTACATCGGCGTGCTGACCGATGACCTGACCACCAAGGGCACCGACGAGCCCTACCGCATGATGACCAGCCGTGCCGAGCACCGGCTGCACCTGCGGCAGGACAACGCCGACCTGCGCCTGACGGAGATCGGCTACCGAGCCGGCCTCGCCACGGAGGAGCGCATGGAGCGCACCCGGCGCAAGGCCATGGACACCGGCCTGCTCCGCACGAAGCTCCACGCGCTGCACTACGCGCCCTCCCCGGCCCGGGACGCGTGGCTCACCGAGCACGGTCAGCCCGTCACCTCCGCCGCCCTCAGCGCGGAGGAGCTGCTGCGCCGCCCCGCCATCACCCTGTCCGCGCTGGATGCCCTGTCCCCGGAGCTGCGCTCCTGCTCCCCCGCCGCCCGGGAACAGGCGGAGATCGCCGTCAAGTACGAGGGCTACCTGCAGAAGGAGGCCCTGCTCATCGACCGGGCGGAGGCCATGGAGAACGCCCTGCTGCCCGAGGATGCGCCCTATGACCAGATCAGCGCCCTGCGTCTGGAGGCCCGGCAGAAGCTGCTGCGCCAGAAGCCCCGGAGCCTGGCTGCCGCCTGCCGCATTCCCGGTGTCAGTCCCGCGGACATCGCCGTGCTGATGGTCTGGCTGAAGAAGGAGGGGCACAGCCATGAGCTTTGAGCACCTGCCGCCCTGGGAGGCGCTGCTCCGGCGCCGCCGGGGCATCCGCACCGACCAGATCGCCCGGAGGGAGACCCACGACCGGGAAGTTCGGCGCATCGTACACCACCTACCGCCGGCGCGCCCGACGCACACGATCCAAATGATAAGCAAAGAGGGAATTGCTTCATGAATCCGTACTATCTGCTCGTTCTCCTGGGTGTCGCCATGGTCTCCTACTCCGGGCCCCTGGTCAAGGGGGCGCTGCTGGCGGGCGCCAATCCCATCACCGTGGCGCTGCTGCGCATGGTGCTGTCCTTCGCGCTGCTCCTGCCGGTCATGTGCGTTCCCGGCAAGGGCCACGCCAAGCCGCCCATTCAGGGCCTGCGCTCGCTGACGCGGCGGCAGTGGGGCTGGAGCCTGCTGGCCTCCCTGTGCCTGGCGCTGCACTATTTGACCTGGATGACCTCCCTGGATGCCACCTCCACCTTCGCCTCCGTGGCGCTGGTCTGCACGCAGCCGCTGTTCGTGGCGGCGCTCTCGGGGGTGGTGCTGCACGAGCGGATGCCCCGCACCGCCCGGCCCGGCGCCATCGTGGCGCTGGTGGGGGCCGTGCTCATCGGCATGAACAGCATCGCGGGGCTCAGCGGAGACATCGCAGGTGACCTGCTGGCCCTTGCCGGCGCCGCCTGCATGGCGGGGCACTGGCTGTGCAGCCGCTACGCCCGCCGCACCGTGCCCGCCCTGCCCTACACCCTGCTGGTCTACGGGCAGACCGCGCTGTTCCTTGGACTGCTGCTGCCCGTGTGCGGCGGCTTCCGGGTCACGGGGACGGCGCTGTGGTACATTCTGGGTCTGGCGGCCGGCTCCACGCTGCTGGGCCACCTGATGTTCACCATCGCCCTGGGCCGGGTCACCGCCACCGTCGTCTCCTTTGCCCTGCTGGGCGAGCCGGTGGGTGCCATGCTCTGGAGCCTGCTCATGTTCGGCGAAAAGCCCACGGCGCTGCTGCTCGTGGGCGGGTCGGTGGTGCTGGTGGGACTGGTGCTGTACACGGCGGGCTCCATGCGCCAAACGACGGAGGCGAAGGCCTGAGGGCTGTTCAAGCGGGGAAATTTATGCTATACTGTCTGTCAGTACCCACAATGATGAAGGAGGTATGTCCCCATGGCATGGTTTGGACATAAGGACAAAAAGAACAGGGAGCCCCAGCAGGCCCCGGCGCCTCTGCAGCCTGCGGCGCCCCAGCCCGCTGCCCCCGCGCAGCCCGTGGAGGAGGCGCCCAAGCCCGAGAAGAAGGGCCTGTTCGCCCGTCTGCGGGAGGGGCTGAGCAAGACCCGCGGCAACATGACCGACAAGGTGGACACGCTGGTCAGGGAGACCCGGAAGATCGACGAGGACTTCTACGAGGAGCTGGAGGACATTCTGATCCTCGCTGACTGCGGCGTGAAGGCCACCACCACCATCATCGACGAGCTGCGCCGCCGCGTGGACGAAAACAAGGTCAAGGACGCCGCCCAGGCCCGGGAGATGCTCAAACAGATCATGATCGAGCAGATGGACATCCCCCGTCCCCCGCTGAAGTGGCCCATGGTCATGCTGATGGTGGGCGTGAACGGCGTGGGCAAGACCACCACCA
>JAEDKS010000256.1 GCA_016295665.1 Clostridia bacterium | reverse complement strand
AACGCACAGCAAGGCGTGTCTGTCCGGCTGTGGTGAGGTAATCACGGAACCGTGTCAGCTGGTGACGACGGATATGGGACTGATGACCTGTACGGCCTGCGTGAAGTGCGGCTATGCCGTGTATGCTGCCAAGGCGGGTGTCAGCGCGCTGAACGAGGGAGAGACTGTGCCGGCAGTGGTAGTGCGTGTGGAATCAGCAGTCATCGCATCCGCCGACGAGACGGTTCCGGAAGCAGTGCCTGTTGACACGGTGCTTGTCGTGCATGAGACCACCTTCGAGGTGCCCGTGACGCTGCCTGCGGAGGTGCAGGGAACGGTTGAAAAGGTATTCACCGCTGCGCTGGTAAAGGACGGCGAGAATATTCAGCCCTCCGGTCGGGTGAAGCTGAGCATTCCCGTGGATGAGGATACCCTTGCCGCGCTGGAAGGTAAAGTGCTGATGCTTCTGCGCGAGGATGGCACGATGCTGGAAGTGGCCTTTGAGGTGATTGATGGACAACTGGTATTCCTGACGGATGAGCTGGGCATCTTCCTGCTGATGGAACCGATCGAAGAAGCATGACCCGTATCCGGTATCCCGCCCCACCGCCCCCCGGCGGTGGGGCCCTTTTTGTGCGCTTAACAAAAACTTTTCCCTCCCCCGCAAGGAAGCGCACTCCCCGGGCGTCTTATAGAAGGAGAGACGCAAGGGGGTTGAGGTTGGCATGGACAAGGACAGCTTTGTGGAGCGGGTCACGGCCTGCACGCGGCTGATGTACCACACGGCCTGGACGATGCTCGGCAACGAGGAGGACTGCCGGGACGCGGTGCAGGAGGCGATTCTGCGGGCGTGGGAGAAGCGGCACAGCCTGCGGGATGAGGACTGCTTCCGCCCGTGGCTGATGCGGATTCTGATGAACATCTGCCACACCGCGCTGCGCCGCCGGTCGCGGAGCGTGCCGCTGGAGGAGGTGCCGGAGCCGTCCATTCCGCCGCCGGATCCGAGCCTGGCCCTGGCGCTGCAATCGCTGCCGGAGCGGCTACGGGTGCCGCTGGTGCTGGTGTATGCCGAGGGCATGAGCTATCAGGAGGCGTCCCGGGCGCTGCGCCTGCCCGTGACCACCCTGACCAGCCGCATTCACCGCGCAAAGGAACTGCTTGGAAAGGAGCTGAGCGAGCCATGATTCACGAGCACAGGGGAGCTGCCGGGGAAGGGCCGGTGCCGCTGCTGCGGGCCCTGCCGCCGGTGCCGGAGGACGTGGGGGAGATGGTTCGGCGCACCGCCGCCTCCGTGCGGCAGGAGCGGGCCGGACACCGCGTGGTGCCGCGAATCGCCGTCATCGCGCTGCTGCTGGTGCTCGTCACCATGACCGTGGCGGTGGCGGCGGGGCTGTCCATGGGCTGGGCTTCGTTTCTGGAGCAGCACTACCGCGTCGCCGTGCCACCCCTGGCCCGGGAGGCGCTGGACAGCGCGGCGGCGCCGGTGGTCACCGTGGGCCCGCTGACCTTCACGCTGACCGAGCGGCTTGCCGACGGGCACTACCTGTGGCACAGCGCGGTCGTTACCGCCACGGACGGCGCGCCGGTGCTGCTGACCGACGAGGCCGGGGACAGTCGGGTGGGCAGCAGCGGGGAGCAGGGCCGGGCCCTGGCCTCGGCGCTGGGCATCCCGCCGGAGACCGGCTGGCTGGAGGCGGCGCGGCTGACGGGGCTGCCGCTGTACGAGGTGCGCGCCCTGGCGACGCCGGAGACGCCCTATGACGGCTTCGACGCCATGGAGGAGGCCCTGCCCGACGGGACGGGCCGTCTGGTCTGCTTCAGCCAGAGCGCCATCACGGGCACGGAGGGGCTGCAGGCGCTGCCGGTGACCTGCTTCCTGCGGGTGAGCCGCATCGACCCGGACACCGGCGAGGTGCTGGAGAAGTGGGTGGAGCAGTTCCCGGACAGCATCCCCCTGAGCCCCCGGCTTGCGGAGCGCACCTACCATCCCGAGACCCCGGTGACCGCCGAGGGCTACCGGCTCGAGGGCATCGACGCGGCGCAGTACGTCACCGGCATCTACCTGACCCTGCGCCTGACCGCCCCGCCCGACGCCACGGAGGACAGCGTCTGGGAGAGCAACCTGTGGAGCCTGTTCACCCTGACCGACGCCGAGGGCACCCCGTTCCCCGAGGGCATGAGCCTGACCGGCAGCCTGTCGGCGGAGCATCTGCCGGAGGTGACCGTGACGGTGATGATCTCCGGGGAGGCGCTGCCCGATGCGCTGTGGGCCGGGGCAGGGGAGACCCGGGTTCTGCTGCGGTAGGGAAGGACGGCATCCATCCTCCAACGAAAAAAGCGGACAGGCGCCCCGGATGGGGGTTCCTGTCCGCTTTGCTTTCACTTGGAGCCTGTCAGCTCTTGCCCAGGTACGCGGCCCGGACGGCGGGGTCGTTGAGCAGCTCCCGGCCCGTGCCCTCCAGGGCGATGGTGCCGGTCTCCAGCACGTAGCCCCGGTCGGCGATCTTCAGCGCGGCGTTGGCGTT
>JAEDKS010000058.1 GCA_016295665.1 Clostridia bacterium | reverse complement strand
GAGCCGGTCTGCTGCTGCGTCGAGCTGGCGCACGAGCCCGGTGCCGACCTGCGCGGGGCCGTCTACCATGCCATGGTGCAGGCGGAGGCCGAGCTGCTGGAACTGTCCTGCCGGCAGGAGGGACTGGAGCAGGCCTTCCTGCAGCTGCTAAGGAAGGAGGAGGAAACGGCATGAGGGCTGTGTTCCGTCATGAGCTGCAGAGCTATTTCACCACGCCCGTGGGCTATGTGTTCCTGCTCATGTACACGCTGCTGACCGGGGTGGTGGTCGTGTCGGTGAACATCGGACAGGAGATGAGCGCCAGCATGAACCTGACGCTCTCCGCCATGCAGCTGCCGCTGATGCTCATCATCCCCCTCCTAACCATGCGCCTGTTCGCCGAGGAAAAGCGCATGCGCACCGATCAGCTGCTGTTCACCGTCCCCGTGCGGTGTGGCGCCATCGTGTTGGGCAAGATGCTGGCTGCCATGGTCATGCTGGCGCTGTCCATGGGGCTGACGCTGCTCTATCCGCTGGTGCTGTCGCGCTTCGCCCAGGTGTCGCCCCTGCAGGTGCTGACAGTCTGCCTGGGGTACTACCTGCTGAATGCGTCGCTGCTGGGCATCGGCGTGCTGCTCAGCAGCCTGTGTGTCCATCAGGTGTCCGCCGCCGTGCTGACCCTCGGCGTCAATCTGACGCTGTATCTGTGCGAGCACTATGTGGTGCCGCAGCTGACCGCCTCGTACCTGGCGCCCCTGCGGACGCTGCTGGGGCTGCTCCCCTCCTCCGACCGGCTCGGGGACTTCGCCAACGGCATCATCAGCCTGAGCGATGTGGTCTACTTCCTGAGCCTGACCGGACTGATGCTCTTTTTGACGGATCGCGTGCTGGAATACCGCCGCTTTGCCAGGAGGTGAGGAACATGAGAAAAAGCGGGCTGCCCTTCGGGGTGTACAACGTGCTGCTGTGCGTGCTTGTGGTCTGCGCCGTGGTCCTCCTCTGCCTGTGCGCCGAGGAGGCGGAGCAGCGGTACTATCTGAAGTGGGACGTGTCCGATGACCGCATCACCGCCCTGAGCGACTACACGCTGAGCCATCTTGCCGCGCTGGAGGGCGATGTGGTGATCTATCCTGTGTACACTCCGGGCACCTCCGGAAGCCTGCGGGATCTCCAGTCCGAGACGCTTATGCGGATGGCCTCGGTCTGTGACCATGTGACCGTGGAGACCATCGACCCCGACACCCAGCCCCAGCGGCTGCTCAGCCTGGCGGGCGAGAGCGAGGGCATCCCGGACGGCACCGTGCTGATTCACAGCCTGGAGACCGGGCGCACGGTGCGCCTTGACCCCGATGACTTCCTGTTCTCCCGTCGCCTGGACGACGAAATCTACACCATCTACTGCGGCGAGGCGCTGCTCATCGGCGCCATTGACAGCGCCACGGCCCCCCATCCCGCCACCGCGTGGTTCGTGACCGGGCACGGGGAGGCGGCGCAGGAGGACTGCGCCCAGTGGACGCTGCAGCTGCAGGCCATGGGCTTCGGGGTCAGCGGCGGTGCCCTTGGCATCATCCGGCCCGGCGCGGAGGACGTGCTGATGCTCCTTGACCCCCGGAGCGACCTGACCCGGAACGAGGCTGAGCAGCTGATCGCCTTCCTGGACGGCGGCGGCAAGCTCATTATCGCCTGCGGCGCGGACACGCCCCTGGACAGGCTGCCGGAGCTGAACGCCGTGCTCGACCTGTACGGTCTGGGCTATCAGGCGGGCTGGGTGGTGGAGAGCCGGGACGCCGCCGACCGCTATGTGGACAGGCCGGAGCTGCTGTCCCCTGCCCTGGCGTCTGCCTCGGTGATGGAAGCGCTGCCCGGGCGGCTCATTCTGCCCCGCAGCTGCGCCGTTGCCGCACCGTCCCTGCGCCCCGGCGTCACGGCGGAGACGCTGCTGGTCACCTCCCCCGGCGCCGTGCTGAAGCGGAACACCGATGGGGATGCGTACACCTTCGATGACGGCGACGTCTCCGGCACCATGCCGCTGGCGGTGCTGGCCTCCTCCGGCGAAATGCGCATCCTGCAGCTCGCCAGCGCGAACATGCTCCGGGATGACCAGGCCCTGAAGGGCACCACCGTGCTGGATGCCAGCGAAAACCTGACCTTCACCGCCGCCTGCCTGAAGGCCATGACCGGCGGCGACATCGACCTGACCCTTGCCGCCGGCGTCAAGCAGCTGCCCGCGCAGCTCATCACCTTTGACAGCCAGCAGACCCGGCAGCGCGTCAGCGTTCTGCTGCTGACCGTGCTGCCCGGGAGCATTCTGCTCGTCATGGTCGCCGTGCTGCTGCGAAGGAGGCGGTTGTGATGCGGCGCGGCGCGGTGCTGCTCGCCATGCTGATGGTGGTCGGCGGGCTGCTCGGGCTGTGGGCGTTCCTGAAGCAGCCCACGGAGGAAGCCGCTGTGGAGACGCCGCCGACGCAGAGCAGCTATGAGATGCTCTATGTGCGCCCGCTGTCCGATTTCCACGGCATGACCGTTCAGCTGTCCGACGGCTCCGCCTTCTCGGTGGTTTCCGACATGGTGTTCGACGAGCGCGGTTCGCTGCTCGGTGTGCGCTCCAGCCTGGCCCAACCCCTGCTGGTGGTGGGGCAGGAGGACTTCGCGCTGTCTTCCATCTCCTACCAGATGATGCTGCTCACCGCCCAGAACCTGCCCTTCACCGCCGCCTACGAGGGGCTTGACCGGGATGCCTGCGGGCTGAACAGCCCCGCGGCGCGCATCACCATCACCTACGAGACCGGTGACCCCATCGAGCTGACCATCGGACGCCTGACCGCCTCCGGCTACAGCTGCTATGTGGCGCTGACGGGCGATGACCGGGTGTATCTGGTGCCCTACGATTTCCATCAGGTGATGACCCAGCCCCTCAGCGCCCATCACCGCCTTCCGGGCGCGCTGACCGCGTCGGCGGATGGGGCGGTGCAGATTGCGCAGGTCACCGCTGACCGGACCATGTGGCTCGCCACCCACACCAGCGACCAGCTGCTCCCCTGGCAGGTGGAGAGGCCCTTCACCCACGGCGGCAGCTCCGACCGGATCACCGCCTTCATCGAGGGCGTCTGCTCCATCCACGCGGAGGCCTATGAGGCCACGGTGCAGGATGCGGCGGGGCTGGCGGCCTACGGGCTGGACGCGCCCCAGCGGCTGGTGGTGGCCCTGTCCGACGGCACCATCCGCGACATCCATGTGGGCAGCGATGCCGGCGGCGGTCAGGTGTATGTGCGCATGGATCAGACCGGGGACGTGTACCGCATCAGCCGCGCCCAGCTGAGCTTTCTGGACACCGCCGGCGAGGAGGGGCTGCTGGATCGTTTCGTGGCGCTGGTTCCGTCCAGTCAGGTGTCCGCCGTGACGGTCACCCGGGGCGACCACAGCTGTGTGCTCACCCGGGAGACGCGGGACGGGGAAGCCCTCTACACCCGGGACGGCACCGCCCTGTCCGCCGATGCCTTCGCCGCGCTCTACCGGGCGCTGGTGGGGCTGTCCTTCGACAAGCTGGCGGACAGAGACGCTCCGGAAGCCGAGCCGCTGGCGCAGATCACCTTTCAGCTGCTGGACGGTACGGCCCAGCGCGTGACCTTCTATCCCTGGGACGCCTATTACGTATTCGTGGAGACCGGGGGCGGCGGCGCGTTCCTCGTCCGCAGGACGCACCTGGACGAGCTGCTGGAGCCCTTTCAGATGGAGGAGGATGAACCGTGAAAAGGACTGACATCAACATCCGTGACCCCTATGTGCTGGTGGAGGATGGCGTTTTCTACCTGTACGGCACCCGTGGCGAGACCTGCTGGGGCAAGGCGGACGGCTTTGACGTGTACACGAGCCGCGATCTGGAAACCTGGGAGGGGCCCTTCGTGTGCTTCCATAACGACGGCAGCTTCTGGGCCGACCGCAACTACTGGGCGCCGGAGGTGCACCCCTGGCAGGGAAAATACTACATGTTCGCCAGCTTCAAGAGCGAGGATCGCCATCGCGGCACCGCCACGCTGCGGGCGGACACGCCCCTGGGGCCCTTCCTGCCCCTGTCCGACGGGCCGGTCACGCCGAATGACTGGGAGTGCCTCGACGGCACCTTCTATGTTGATCGTGTGGGGCACCCCTGGATGGTGTTCTGCCACGAGTGGGTGCAGGTGGGCGACGGCGAGGTGCTGGCGCTGCCCCTGACGGAGGATCTCAGCGCCGCCGCCGGTGCCCCTCGGCTGCTGTTCCGGGCCAGTGAGGCCACCTGGTGCAAGCGGATGCACCATTCCAGCGGTCAGGAGGGCTATGTGACGGACGGCCCCTTCCTCTGGCGCACGGAGGACGGCACGCTGCTGTGCCTGTGGGCCAGCTTCTCCGAGCAGGGCTACAACGAGGCGGTCGCCGTCAGCGACAACGGCGACATCGACGGTCGCTTCACCCAGGCAGAGCCGCTGTTCTGGAACGACGGCGGACACGGCATGGTCTTTCGCGCCCCGTCCGGTCAGCTGTACCTGACGCTCCACAGCCCCAACGGGCATCTGCTGGAGCGCCCCTGCTTCTACCGCCTGCGCGATGTGGGCGGACAGCTGGAGCGGGCCGAATAATCCCTTCGCGAAACCGCGGGGAAGCGACCGCTCCCTGCGGTTTTGCATTGACTTTACCGCCGCATTATGCTAAAATACCCCTGTCCCGCTGATGTGGCGGAATTGGCATACGCATCAGACTTAAAATCTGACGCCGAAAGGCTTACGGGTCCGAGTCCCGTCATCAGCACAGCAAAGGCCCCGCGTTCATCCCTCCGGATGCGCGGGGCCTTTCTCTGTTTCCCGAATAATGGCCGGCTCCTGTGCCTCGATCTGCCGGGCCAGCTCCTGCAGCCGGCCCAGCCGGTGACTGACGCCGCTCTTGCCCAGGGGCGGCTCCATCAGCTGCCCCAGCGCCTGCATGCTCAGCTCCGGGTTCTCCAGCCGCAGCTTCGCCATCTGCCGCAGCGCCGGGGGCAGACTGTCCAGACCCCGGTGAATGGCGATGAGCTTGATGGCCTCCACCTGCGCGTCGCTGGCGGCGGCGGCCCGCTCATCGTTGTGGTCATCGCAGTTGGAGGCGCGGTTGATGTTGCCGCGCATCTGGTGCATGATGCGGATGTTCTCCAGCTCCATCACCGCGCCGGATGCGCCCATCAGCGCCAGCATGTCCGCAATCTGCTGCGCCCCCTTCAGGTACACCACCTGCTTGCCCTTGCGCGTGGCGTGGCGCCCGGGCAGGCCGCTCTTTTCCATCATGCGCTCGATGAGCTGACAGAAGCGGTCATCCCCCGCCACGAGCTCCAGATGGTAGCTCTTTTCCGGGCTGGTCATGGAGCCCGCGCCCAGGAAGGCCCCGCGCAGAAAGGCCCGTCGGCAGCACTGCCGCGTGATGGGCAGCCGGGGCGTGGTGTGCCGCAGCATGACGCCGCCCGTCCCGTCCCGCTCCATCATGTTCATGGCGCAGAGCAGCGCGGCGGCGTCCTCCCCCTCCAGCGTCAGCACGCTGGAAGTACGCCCGCCCAGCCGGGCATGCTGCACGAAGTGCAGCTGCGGCGACACGTTCAGGCTCCGCTTCAGCATGGTGTAGATGCGCCGCGCCAGCGCCGCACTCTCCACCTGATAGGTCACGCTCACCCTACCCGCACCCTGAAAGCCCAGGCTGCCGGAGGTCTGCGTCAGGGCGCTCAGCTCCGCCAGCATACAGCAGGGCTTCTCCATGGGCTGCCGGATCAGCTCCTCCTTCGCATCGCTTGAAAAGGACATGACTTCCTCCGCTCACATCGTGTCCGGCTTTTCCAGCCAGTGGGCCTGCTCCAGATCCAGGTCGCGGTGATTGGCATCCACCTGATAGCCCCTCTCCCGCAGGAAGGCCGCGATGGCCTCGGTGATGGCGACGCTCCGATGGGCACCGCCGGTGCAGCCGATGGCGATGGCGAGCCGGTGCTTGCCCTCCTCCACATAATGGGGCAGCAGGAAATCCAGCAGCTCGGTGATGTGCCCCATGAACGCCTCGGTCGCCGGGTGCTTCATCACGAAGTCCCGCACGTCCGCGTCCAGCCCGGAGTGGCGGCACAGCTCCGGAATGTAGAAGGGGTTGGGCAGGAAGCGCACGTCGAACACCAGATCAGCCTGCCGCGGTAGCCCGCGCTTGAAGCCGAAGCTCATCACCTCGATGCGCAGGGGCGCCTGCTCCGGCGCGCTCTCCCCCGCCTGTACGATCTGCTGCAGCTGCTTCTGCAGGGCCTTGGTGCGCAAGCCGGTGGTGTCGATGAGGTAGTTGGCCGTCTCCCGCAGGGGCTGCAGCATGTTCCGCTCATCGGCGATGGCCTCCGTCAGGGACACGGTGCCGTTGGCCAGCGGATGCTCCCGGCGGGTCTCCTTGTAGCGGGACACCAGCACGTCGTCGCTGGCCTCCAGAAACAGCGTCTCCAGACGGTAGCCCAGGGACTGAGTCTCCAGAATGGTCTTGCAGATCGCGTTGGCATCGAAGAAGGCGCCGCTGCGCACATCCACCGCGAAAGCCACCAGGGGCACCCGCAGCGAGGACTTCTCGCAGGCCTCCATGAAGCGCACGATCATCATGGGCGGCAGGTTGTCCACACAGAAGGCGCCCAAATCCTCGAAATAGCGGATGGCGGAGGTCTTGCCCGCGCCGCTCAGGCCGGTCAGAAGCAGAAATCGCATGGAACTTCCTCGCTTTCGTATCAGTTCATCAGACATGGGTCACGGGCGCGTCCTCGCCCACGATGCGCACCTCCGGCTCCAGCCGCACGCCCTTCTGCTCCCAGACCACCTGCTGCACATGGGCCATGAGCGCCAGAAAGTCCGCTGACGTGCCGCCCAGATTCACACAGAAGCCCGCATGCTTTGGGCTCACCTGCGCCCCGCCGATGGTGAAGCCCTTCAGCCCGCACGCGTCGATCAGCGCGGAGGCGTAGCCCGTCTCGGGACGCTTGAAGGTGCTGCCCGCGCTGGGCACGTCCAGCGGCTGCTTCTCGCGCCGCCGCTCGCTCAGCTCCGCCATCTCCGCCAGCAGCGCCTCCCTTTCGCCGGGAGACAGCCGCAGCGTGACCGAGGTGATCACCACGTCCTCCTGCTGCAGCCGGGAGGTGCGGTACCCGTAGGCCAGCTCCTCCACCCCAAAGGCCACGGGGGTTCCGTCCATGCGGCAGCCCTCCACCCGGGTCACCACCTGGCTCATCTCGCCCCCATAGGCGCCGGCGTTCATGAGCGCCGCGCCGCCGATGGTGCCCGGAATGCCGCTGGCGAACACAAGACCCTGCAGCCCCTGCTCCGCCGCCATGCGGCTGACCGTGGGCAGCATGGCCCCCGCCTCCGCATGCAGCACGTTCTTCCGGATCTCCACCTGGGACATGGCCCGGTTCAGCCGCAGCACGAGACCACGGATGCCGCCGTCCCGCACCAGCAGGTTGCTGCCGTGCCCCACCACGGTCACCGGTACCTGCCCTTCATGCGCTGCCCGGAGCACCGCCTGCACCTGCGCGGGCGTCGCCGGCTCCGCCAGCAGCTCCGCAGGGCCGCCCAGCCGCAGCGTGGTCATGGTCGCCATGGGCACCATCCGCCGCAGCGCCAGCTCCGGCATCTCCCGTGCCAGCCGGTCCGCGAGTCTGTCCAATGCTTCCTGTCTCATCGCTCATCCTCCATCAGCTTCTGCCATGATTGTAACGCATTTTGGCGCCCCTTGCAAGGGATTTTCCTGTCGGATGCGGGCAAATCCTCCACGGGAAAAGGCCGCGCCCTCGGGCACAGCCTTTTCCAAGCCGCCTATGCCTCCAGCTCCTCAAAGCGCCGGCACCAGGTGTATTTGCTGATGGCGCTCTGCACCGCGCCCGCGCAGCACATGGAGATCATGCTCCGGATATAGGGCGGCAGCACCCGGTTGAACTTGACCTCCATGATCATCTCGTCCCGGTCGAAGGGCGGGATGGTGGGCACATCGGGATTGAACAGCTCCACGGAGCCCATGCCGGTGTGCAGATGCTTGTCGAAGGTGATGCGCACCTCCTCGGCGGGATGCAGCCAGGCCTCCCGCACATAGTCCACCAGCACCACCGGGCGCAGCAGGTTCACAGTCATCTCCCGGTAGACCTCCGTCAGCAGCCCGGAACGGGTCATCTCCAGCCCGGAGGGATCCCCCGCCATCAGCTGCTCCGCCAGATCCCGGGGAATGGTCAGGCTGCGCTTGGAGATCAGGCTTCCCACCTTCGTCTTGCATTCCAGCTTGATGACGCGGTCGCTGTGGTTGTAGATGCGGATGCGGTACTTGTTCCGGTCCTGCACGCCGTTGAGCTTGTCGTAGAGCGCGTCGTTGAACACCGTGTCAAAATACAGGGAGCGGATGAAGTACTCGTTGTTCTCGTCGCCGTTGGGGTCGGGGTGCAGCGTATGGCGGAGCATCCCGGACAGCAGCGTGTACTGCTCCTGATTGATAAAGAACTTCAGCTCATGCCGGAGCGGCAGCGTGCCTGCCATGCGGCCTCACCTCCCCTTTCCTGTCCTTTCAGGCTTCCGTGTCATCAGTTGCCCGCCTCGGACTGGCAGGAGACCAGCGTGGCATCATACACGCCGTCGATGTTCAGCATGGACGCCACCAGATCCTGCTTGTTGTCCAGACGCACCTCCACGGTCATCTCGGCGCCGGTTTTGGTCAGGGTCTTGGAGCGCAGCTTGCGCACCTTCACCGTGCGGCGCAGCTGCTGGTCAATGTCATACTCCGCCGCCTGCTCATAGTGCAGCACCAGCAGGTAGGTGTTGGGGCTGGTGAAGTGGATGAAGGTCAGGGCGAACATGGCGATGGAAATGCCCAGCACCACCACCAGCGCGATCAGGTACAGCCCGGCGCCCAGCAGAATGCCCATGGTCAGCGCCCAGAACATGTACGCGGTATCCATGGGATCCTTCACGGCGGTGCGGAAGCGGACGATGGACAGAGCACCCACCATGCCCATGGAGAGGGCGATGTCCGACTTGATGCACATGACCACCGGCGTGGTGATGAGGGTGAGCATGACCAGCGTCAGGGCGAAGGTCGGGCTGTACAAAACGCCACGGTAGCACTTCTTGTACACGAAGGCGATGACGAGGCCCACAATGAAGCCCGCCGCCAGGGCAAGAACCACATCCAGGGGCGAGATCTGGGCGAACTGATCCGCCAGGGTCGCGCTCCACTTGCTGGCGGTATTCACAAGGCCGGTGGTACTCAGGGTTTCCAGCAGGGCGAAGGTACTGTTCATCGGTGATTCTCTCCTGTTCCTATCGGGCCGCGAGACCCGTCATTTCCTGTCACACAAGGGTATTATACATGATTTCCGGGCGCTTTGCATCCCCTTTGGAAGATTTTCCGCGCCTCAGGGCGTAAAATCATCCGGCAGGGCGGGCTGCGGCCCGAAGTAGGCCAGCATCTGATCGTTCGTCAGCTCAAACTCGTCCTTCACGAAGCCCCACAGGTAGTTCGGACGTCCCTTGCAGGTGTTCCGCAGACGGGTGATGCGCCGCGTCCAGTAGGTATAGGCCGCGGAGGGATTGGTGGGCCACTCCGCCATGACCTGCTGATCGTGCTCCTCCGCCCAGCGGTTGAAGTGCAGGGTCATCTCCGGCTCGATCTGCGCTACCATGGGCTCCAGAATCTCCAGCATTTGCTCGGTGGTGAAGAACTGGAAGATGTCGCCCAGCTTCCGCAGGAACTGATCCTTGTACTCCGGCACCTCCAGCACCCGCAGGAACAGGGTGTTGTCAATCAGCTGCTGACCCATGCCGTTGGGCTTGGTGTAGCTGTAGGGGCTGTTGAACTTGTAGGAGTACATGCCGTAGTCCTTGTCATAGAAGATCCACCGCCACTTGCTGCCCTCCTCCGCCGTCTTGTACCAGCGGATGTTACCGATGTCCGAGTCACCCACGAACATCGCCAGGGCCATGTACTCCAGGAAGTTGTCCAGATCCACGTTGTCCCGCACGTACTGCAGCAGCTCCGCATCGTCCAGCAGGCTGGTCTTTTTCAGCCTGGTAATCATGCTGGTCCATTCCTTGCGGACCGAGCTGCTGCCGGACTTCAGCGCGCCGGAGCCCTCCAGGATGGTGATGCTCTTGGCATCCTCCAGCGGAATGCCCTCGTGCTGCGCCACGAAGTACTGATCCACGCGCTCACGCATGTTGTAGTGGCCCCAGTACACACCGTTGATGTACACCACCACCGGGTTCCACGCCTGATGCAGCACGGTGGCGCCGTAGGCATCCAGCATCCGGGACTGGAAGCCGTCCAGCAGCCTTGTCCAGGCGCAGTCGTTGCCGCTGTTGCGCAGCACCAGCGACTTGTACTGGGTGTAGGGCCGATCCTCGAACAGCGGGGCGTCGAAGTACTTGCTGCCAAGGGATGCCTTCGCCCTGATCTTCAGCGTCTTTTGGGGCATGTCCAGGCTGTACTGGCCCTGCAGGGAGAACTCCACGCCCTGACTGAACATCTGGGTGCCGTCCAGCAGGTAGTACTCCAGGTAGCCCTCCTGCGGAATCTTGCCGAACTCCCGGTAGATCGCGTTCTTGAAGGGAATGCCGCCGGACTTGTCGATGCTGTCGCCCGCCACGAACATGCCCGTCTCCTCGTTCCAGAGGATGTCCGGGTCGCAGATCAGGCTCACGATGGGCAGCGCGTGGTACACGTTCACGAAGTAGCTGCCCGAGATGATGTTGCTCGGCTCCAGGTTGGGATCATCCGGGAAGGCCCGGGCCCGCAGCACCGCCACCCGGTTCACGCTGATGGCCTCGCCGGTGTAGGGCGTGGCATCCCGGGTGGGATTGGCGCCGTCCAGGGTGTAGTAGACGGTGGTTCCCTCCGGAATCGTCAGATACACGTCCACCGCGGCGCTGTACATGCCCGGCGACACCGTGAAGGACGGATCCTCCGCATAGCCTCTGAAGCCCACGCCGTTGGTCACCGTGGGCGTCGGGGTATCGTAATAAAAAAAGCCAGTCAGATTCAGGGAGCGGCCATAGGATACATCCGTCCGCATCTCCGGGAGCATCAGCTTGTCCAGGATGCGCCCCGTCGGGTCGGACAGACAAATGGTCTCGCAGCCAAGCCTGCTGATGCGAAAGCTGGTATGCAGTTCACCGGAGGTGGAGGCCTCCGCGTTGCCGTCGCAGTAGATGATTTTGTACTCGCCGGGCGCGATGGTCGTCCCGGCGGGGAACTGCCACTTGCGGGGCCGCCCGAGGCTGTCGGACAGGCCATAGCCGGACAGATCCACCGTCACGTTGGAGGAGTTGTACAGCTCAATCCAGTCGCACAGCAGCGAGGAGCCGGCCAGCACGGTGGTATCGTTGCTGGCCAGCACCTCGGAGATGTACACGCCGGTGGCGTTCCACTGGCGCAGGTAGCGATCCATGAGCCACGCGCTGTCCTGGGTGTTGGGCAGGGTGGGCGTGGGCACCCGCATGATCTCGAACGCGCCGCTCTCGTTGCGGCCGTAGGAGCAGTCCTCGGGAATGTTGTCGATGACGACGCGATCCACCAGCCGACCCCGGCTGTCGGAGAGCACCACCGTGTCATGCTCCGCCGAGAGCTTGAAGTTGGCATGAGGCGCGGCGGTGGCGCTGTCCCGGCGATCCTTGCCGGAGCAGTAGACCAGATAGTAGCCGTGGGGCGCGATCACCGCGCCCTCCGGGAAGCGCCACTTCAGCGGCTTGTTCTCCCGGTCGGACAGGGCGTAGTTGTCCAGGGAGATGGTCTTGTCGGTGGTGTTGTACAGCTCAATCCAGTCCACGAACTCCCCGTCCTCGTCCGTCAGCCCGGACACGGGATCGGGCATCACCTCGTTGATGATGATAGCGCCCTCCGTGACCATGGTCGCGGAGCGGTAGGCCAGGAAGCCCTCGTCGGTGTTGGGGTAGCCGGGGCTGTAGGAGGTGGTCTCCGCCCAGCTGCCGTCGGACAGCAGCGCCCAGGAGGTGTCGCTGCCCATGATGCGGTAGCTGACCGAGTCAATCAGATACGCGTTGGGGTCGAACAGGTACACCGTCTCGCCGGAGGAGGACAGCTTGAACTTGGCATGCAGCGGCCTGCCCGCCACCGACTGATTGGTGTCCGAGCAGTAGACGATGATCCGCTCATCCACCTGAATGGTCATCTCCGGGAACAGGAACATGATCGAATCGCCCGCGTCGGACAGGCCCACGCCGTAGAGGTCGATGGGGTGATCGGAGCTGTTCCAGATTTCGATCCAGTCGGGGTAATTGCCGCCCTCATCCGGCACGGCGGTGCTGTTGGCGGACATGAGCTCACTGATGACCAGCCCCTGATAGTAGGTGGAAACGCCGCCGGTGGCATCCCCCACCAGACCCGAATCCGTGCCGACGGAATAGGTGGCGCGGCCCGTGGGCTTCTTGGGGCTGACGATCACAATCAGCGCCAGCACCACGGCAAAGACAGCCAGCGCCAAAGTGACCGTCACGCGGTTGCGGCGGCGGCGTCTCTGGGAGGGCTCCGGCGTCTGCGTGGACGGGGAGCGCCGGCGGGGAGGCCGGTTCAGCGGTTTCACGGGGGGCATCTGTGACATTGGTTTCTTTCGCCTTTCCTGCCGCCTCCCTCCTGCGAGGGCACGGCAACACAGCTTGCTGCTTCTCTGAATTTCTTCATTTCTGGGGAAAGCGGCGGGAACTGTCGCTTTCCTGTGCATTATATCATTATTTCATGCCGTTTGCAATAGTCCATTCCCCCTGCCACGGGGCCCCGGGCGCAGTTGTTACAACTCCCGCTCCGTCGCTCCTCAGGCGAACAGCGCCCGGATAACCGCCTCGGTCAGCGCCGTCACCAGCTCCTCGCCGGGGGTGATGAGCTGATCGA
>JAEDKS010000255.1 GCA_016295665.1 Clostridia bacterium | reverse complement strand
CATGGCAGACGATCAGAATTTGCAGGACCTGGAGGAGGCAACCCGGGTCACGCAGTCCTATGGTGAGGAGCAGATTCAGGTGCTGGAGGGCCTGGAGGCGGTGCGCAAGCGCCCCGGTATGTATATCGGCTCCACCGACGCCCGCGGTCTGCATCATCTGGTGTATGAAATCGTGGACAACTCCATTGATGAGGCCCTGGCGGGCTTCTGCAAGCGCATTGATATCTGCATCCATCGGGACGGCAGCGTGTCCGTTCAGGACGACGGGCGCGGTTTCCCCGTGGGCATCCATCCCAAGATGGGCCGCCCTGCGGTGGAGGTGTGCCTGACGGTGCTGCATGCCGGCGGCAAGTTCGGCGGCGGCGGCTACAAGGTGTCCGGCGGCCTGCATGGCGTGGGCGCGTCCGTGGTGAACGCCCTGTCCGAGAAGCTGAGCGTCACCGTGTATCAGGACGGCAAAATCTATCAGCAGGAGTACGCCCGGGGCAAGTACCTGTACGACCTGAAGGTCATCGGGGAAACTGATCGCACTGGTACTACCATCCGCTTCTGGCCCGATGTCAGGAGCGAGGAGAACCCGGAGGGCATCTTCGAGACCGGCGACTTCCAGTACACCGTGCTGCGCACCCGCCTGCAGGAGATGGCCTTCCTGAACAAGGGCATCACCATCTCCTTCACCGACGAGCGGGACGAGAAGGAGGCAAAGCACGACGTATTCTGCTACGAGGGCGGCCTGCGGGAGTTCGTGAAGTACCTGAACCAGAACCGGCAGGTGCTTTTCGAGGAGCCGATCTACACCGAGGGGCTGAAGGACGGCATCCTGGTGGAGGTTGCCATGCAGTACAACGACAGCTATCAGGAGAACATCTACACCTTCGCCAACAACATCGCCACCCCCGACGGCGGCACCCATCTGACGGGCTTCAACAGCGCCCTGACCCGCGCCGTGAACAACTACGGCCACAAGTTCAAGCTGCTCAAGGACAGCGAGAGCCTGAAGGGCGAGGACATCCGCGAGAGCCTGACCGCCATCGTGTCCATCAAGATGGAGGATCCCCAGTTCGAGAGCCAGACCAAGAGCAAGCTGGGCTCCGGTCAGGTGCGCGGCGTGGTGGACAGCCTGGTGACCGAGGAGCTGACCACCTACCTGGAGGAGAATCCCGCCAACGCCCGGGCCATTCTGGACAAGTGCGTCAGCGCCGCCCGCGCCCGGGAGGCGGCCCGAAAGGCCCGTGAGCAGACCCGCCGCAAGACCGTGCTGGAGAGCGCGTCCCTGCCGGGCAAGCTGGCGGACTGCTCCGAGCGCGACCCCAGCAAGTGCGAAATCTTCATGGTGGAGGGCGACTCCGCCGGCGGCTCCGCGAAGGAGGGCCGCGACCGCCACTTCCAGGCCATCCTGCCCCTGCGCGGCAAGATTCTGAACGTGGAGAAGGTGCGTCTGGAGCGCGCGCTGGAGAATCAGGAGATCAAGAGCATGATCACCGCCTTCGGCTGCGGCTTTGGCAGCGAGTTCGATGAGAGCAAGCTGCGCTATCACCGCATCGTCTGCATGACCGACGCCGATGTGGACGGTGCCCATATCCGCATCCTGCTGCTGACCTTCTTCTACCGCTTCATGCGCCCCTTGGTGGAAAAGGGCTATGTGTACGCCGCCATGCCGCCGCTGTACAAGGTGACGCGGGGCAAGATGGAGCGCTATGTCTATGATGACGAGGAGCTGCAGAAGCTGCTGGACGAGATCGGGCGCGAGCCCAAGCCGGACATTCAGCGCTACAAGGGCCTGGGCGAAATGAGCGCCGAGCAGCTGTGGCAGACGACCATGAACCCCGAGACCCGCATCATGATGCGCATCACCCCGGAGGACGCCATGGAGGCCGACCGGCTGTTCACCCTGCTGATGGGCGACCAGGTGGATCCGCGCAAGCAGTTCATCCAGCAGAACGCTGACCTGGTCAAGGACCTGGATGTGTAAGGGCGCAAGACAAAGCGAGCAGGAGAAGATCAATCAATGATTAACGATAAGCTGATTCCGGTCAATCTGGAAGCGGAGATGAAGAAATCCTTCATCTCCTACGCCATGGCGGTCATCATGGATCGTGCGCTGCCGGATGTGCGCGACGGCCTCAAGCCGGTGCATCGCCGCATCCTCTACGACATGGCGGAGCTGGGCATGACCCCCGACAAGCCCTACCGCAAGAGCGCCCGTCTGGTGGGCGACGTGCTGGGCAAGTTCCATCCCCATGGCGACTCCTCCGTGTACGATGCCCTGGTGCGCCTGGCGCAGCCCTTCAACATCCGCTATCCTCTGGTGGACGGTCAGGGCAACTTCGGCTCCGTGGACGGTGACGGCGCCGCCGCCATGCGTTATACCGAGGCGAGGATGCAGAAGCTGACCCTGAGCCTGCTGGACGGCATCGACAAGGATGAGGTGGACTTCTACCCCAACTTCGACGAGACGCTGATGCAGCCCTCCGTACTGCCGGCCCGGTTCCCGAACCTTTTGGTCAACGGCTCC
>JAEDKS010000254.1 GCA_016295665.1 Clostridia bacterium | reverse complement strand
CGGATCACGCTCTCCTTGCCCTCGGGCAGCACACCCGCGATGACCTCGTCCACGCCCGCCTGCCGTCCGATGGCCCGGGCGGTGCGCTCGTTGTCGCCGGTGAGCATCACCACGTGGATGCCCATGTTCTGCAGCTCCTTCACGGCCTGCGGGCTGTCCGCCTTGATCACGTCCGCCACGGCGATGATGCCAATCAGCACGCCGCCCCGGCAGAAGAACAGCGGGGTCTTGCCCTGCTCGGCCAGGGATTCCGATGCGGAGCGCATCTCATCGGTGATCTCTGCCTGCGTGGAGATGAACTTCAGGTTGCCGCCGGAGAGCTCCGCACCGTCCAGCGTCGCCGCAAGGCCGCTGCCCGGCAGCGCGCGGAAGTTCTCCACCTCGGGGATGTCCGTGCGCTGCTCCCGGGCGTAGTCCAGCACGGCCTTGGCCAGCGGATGCTCGCTCTTCTGCTCCAGCGCCGCGGCTGCGCGCAGAAGCTCATCCTCGCTCACGCCCTGTGCGGGCAGCACGTCCGTCACCTTCGGCTCGCCGCTGGTGATGGTGCCGGTCTTGTCCAGCGCCACGATCTGGGTCTTGCCCGCCTCCTCCAGGGAGACGGCGGTCTTGAACAGCACGCCGTGCTTCGCGCCCACGCCGTTGCCCACCATGATCGCCACCGGGGTCGCAAGTCCCAGCGCGCAGGGGCAGGAGATCACCAGCACCGAGATCGCCCGGGCCAGCGCATAGCCCACGGTCTGGCCCACCAGCATCCACACGATGAAGGTGACCACGGCGATGCTGATGACCGCCGGTACGAACACGCCGGAAACCTTGTCGGCAACCTTGGCGATGGGGGCCTTGGTGGCCGCCGCGTCGCTGACCATCTTGATGATCTGGGACAGCGTGGTGTCCTCGCCCACGCGGGTGGCCTCGCAGCGGATGAAGCCGGACTGGTTGATGGTCGCGGCGGAGACCAGGTCGCCGCACGCCTTGTCCACCGGAATGCTCTCGCCGGTGAGCGCGGCCTCGTTCACTGCAGTCTCGCCCTCCAGCACCACGCCGTCCACCGGGATGTTCTCGCCCGGGCGCACCACGAACACGTCGCCCTTCGCCACCTGCTCGATGGGCACCACCTGCTCTTTTCCGTCGCGCACGACGGTGGCCGTCCTGGGGGCCAGCTTCATCAGGCTCTTCAGCGCGTCGGTGGTTCTGCCCTTGGATCTCGCCTCCAGCATCTTGCCCACGGTGATCAGCGTCAGGATCATGCCCGCCGACTCAAAGTAGAATTCGTGCATGTAGGCCATCACCGCGTCCGCGTCGCCCGCCACCTGGGCGGTGGTCATGGCGAACAGCGCGTAGGTGCTGTACACGAAGGCTGCGCCCGCGCCCAGCGCCACCAGCGTGTCCATGTTCGGCGCGCGGTGGATCAGTCCCTTGAAGCCGCTGATGAAGAACTTCTGGTTGATGACCATGATGATGGCGGTCAGCAGCAACTGCACCAGGCCCATGGCCACGTGGTTGCCGTCGAAGTAGGGCGGCAGCGGCCAGCCCCACATCATGTGGCCCATGGAGAAGTACATCAGCACCAGCAAAAAGCCCAGCGACCACCACAGCCGCCGCTTCAGCGCGGGCGTGGCGCGGTCCGCCAGCGCATCCTCTCCGGGAGCCTGCGCCGCAGCACGCTCCGCGCCCTTCACCGACGCGCCGTAGCCCGCAGCCTCCACCGCCGCGATGATCTCAGCGTCCTTCGCGCTGCCCTCCACGCCCATGGAGTTGGTCAGCAGACTCACCGAGCAGCTCGTCACGCCCGGCAGCTTCGATACGGCCTTTTCCACCCGGGCGCTGCAGGCCGCGCAGCTCATGCCCGTGACATTGAATTGCTTCATAATTGTTCCCCCCGGGAGTCGGTTTTACTTCATCATCTTCTGTAGGATGGCCAGAAGCTCGTCGATTGTTTCATCGTGGCCCTCGCGGATGTCCCGCGCCACGCAGGTTCGCAGGTGGTTCGCCAGCAGCTCCCGGCTGAAGGCGTTCAGTGCGGCGTTGGCGGCAGCGGCCTGGGTCAGGATGTCCGCACAGTAGGCGTTCTTCTCCAGCATGCCTTCCAGACCGCGAATCTGGCCCTCGATGCGCTTTAAGCGGTTCATCAGACCGCGATACTCCTCCTCGGAGCGCTCCTTCGTCTTGTGACAGCAACAGCATTCCATGTTTTCGTCCATCTTGCCGCCCCCTTTCGCCAGTGATTATATACCCTATGGGGGTATATGTCAAGCAGGACGATTGTTAAGACTTGCGCACAAAAATGAACGCTCCACCCTTTGCAGGATGGAGCGTTGGATGCAGGCGGCGACAGCCGATGGGGCGCGGCGGTCAGCGCCTTGTCGCCTTGGATCGGATCAGAACAGCGGAACGACCGCGCCCTTGTAGGTCTCCTCGATGAAGGCCTTCACTTCGTCGCTCTTCAGCGCTGCGGCCAGGGCCAGCAGGGCCTCGTTGTTCTCGTTGCCCTCCTTGACGACCAGAACGTTGGCGTAGTTCTGCTGGATGACCTCGGA
>JAEDKS010000057.1 GCA_016295665.1 Clostridia bacterium | reverse complement strand
GGCTCTTGACCTGATAGAGCACCGCCACGTCCTGGGGCGCGCACATCAGGTACAGCGGGCACACGATGCGCAGCAGGTTCGCCACGCCCAGCATGCCGCCCTTCAGGGTGTCGTTGTCCAGCTGGGCGCACAGCGCGTCGGGCAGCGTCCACCACATGGCGGTGGTGTGCATCTCGGTCTCGGGCAGGCGCACGTGACCGAAGCCCAGGGTCTCGTGGGTGTCGAAGCGGATCTTCTTGAACATGGTGACCAGCGTCGTCACCTTCACCTCGCCCAGAGTGCTTTGGACGCCCTTCTCCTCCCGCTCCCGCTCGATGTCCAGCACGGACAGGTTCACGTTCAGGTTCGCGTCGGTGTAGTAGCCCACGTCCACCTGCCGGATGAACGCCTTGCAGGCGTCGAAGTCCAGCTTCTCCACCTGATACTGCTGGGCTTCGTGCATGTAGATGGCGTTCTCGTGCAGCAGCATGGGCACGGTGTAGCGGTCCATCTCGCCGATGATGCGATGATGGGCCGGGTCGGTGATGTCCACGATGAGGAAGTTCTCCTCGGCGGAGGCGGAGCGCAGGCTGATCTCGCTGGCGGGGAAGTCCTCCGCCGCCCAGTGGTAGCGCCCGCCCACGTGCCGCAGGATGCTCTGGTCGGACAGGAAGTCCAGCAGCGTGTCCGGCGCGGGGGCGTTGCCGAAGGCGTCCCCGTCCTCGAAGGGCAGATCGAAGGCGGCGCACTTAAAGTGGCTGAGCAGGATGTACAGGTTGTCCGGGTTGAGCAGCGCATGCTCCGGGGACTGGTGCAGGAAGTAGTCCGGGTGGCTGACGATGTACTGATCCACCGCCGCGGAGGACGCGATGAAGAACACGATGCTGGTGGACTTCCGGCGTCCGGCGCGCCCGGCCTGCTGCCAGGCGCTGGCGATGGTGCCCGGGTAGCCGCAGAGCACGCAGGCGTCCAGCGCGCCGATGTCGATGCCCAGCTCCAGGGCGTTGGTGGACACCACCGCGTCCACCTGCCCGGCGCGCAGCCCCCGCTCGATCTCCCGGCGCTGGGTGGGCAGATAGCCGCCCCGGTAGCCCCGCACCCGCCCGGCGTTGCCCAGCGGGTCGCGCACCAGATCCTTCAGGTAGCGGGTCAGCACCTCCACGGTCAGCCGGGAGCGGGCGAAGGTGATGGTCTGGATGCCGCACTTGAGCAGCATGCCGGCGATGTCCCTCGTCACGGGGATGACGCCCTGCCGGATGCCCAGCTGCCGGTTCACCACCGGCGGGTTGTAGAACACGAAGTGCCGCACGCCCTGCGGCGCGCCGTTGTCGTCCACCAGCGTGACGGGCCGCCCGATCAGCGTCTCCGCCAGCTCCTGCGGGTTGGCGATGGTGGCGGAGCAGAGGATGAACTGCGGGTGGCTGCCGTAGAAGTCGCACAGCCGGATCAGCCGCCGCAGCACGTTGGCGAGGTTGGAGCCGAACACGCCCCGGTAGGTATGAATCTCGTCGATGACGATGTAGCGCAGGTTCTCGAACAGCTTGACCCAGGTGGTGTGGTGGGGGAGGATGCCGGAGTGCAGCATGTCCGGGTTGGTGACCACGATGTGTCCGGCCTGCCGCACGGCCTTGCGGGCAGCGGCGGGGGTATCGCCGTCGTAGGTGCAGGTCTTGATGTCCAGCCCCGCCAGCTCGATGAGCTCGTAGAGCTCGCTGACCTGATCGGCGCTCAGCGCCTTGGTGGGGAACAGGTACAGGGCCCGGGCGTCGGGGTTCTTGAGAATGGCGTCCAGCACCGGCAGGTTGTAGCACATGGTCTTGCCGGAGGCGGTGGGCGTGACCACCACCACATCGTGCCCCGCCATCACCTCCCGCACGGCGTGGGCCTGGTGGCTGTACAGCTCGTGGATGCCGCGGCGCTGGAGCAGGTCGTGGAGCCGGGGATCCAGCGACTCCGGGAAGGGGGCAAAGACGGCGGGCTTTGCGGGCATGGTTTCCCAGCGCACCACGTTTTCCATAAACAGGTTGTCCATCCGCAGCCGCTCTGCCAGCTGATCCACATTCATGCTTCGCCCCTCCTCTGTTCTTTCGCAGATACCATCCATTATAATGCGCATTGACGGCCTTGGCAAGACGAACAGGGAAATTCTCTCGCCTGGCGTATCTGGAGGGGAGGCGAAAAAGATTTTTCGGCAAAAGGTAACGAAATTTACGAAACCGTTTGCGCAGGCGGGGCGGATATGCTATACTGTAGAGGTGAGAAAAAGCGTCTGACGCTTTGGGAGGAATAAGAGCATGAAGTACGGCCATTTTGACGACAGGGCCCGGGAGTACGTGATCGAGACCCCCCGCACGCCCTATCCGTGGATCAACTACCTGGGCTGCGAGCAGTTCTTCGGCATCATCAGCAACACCGCCGGCGGCTACTGCTTCTATCGGGATGCGCGCCTGCGCCGCATCACCCGCTACCGCTACAACAACATGCCCGTGGACAACGGCGGCCGCTACTTCTACATCAAGGATGGCGACACCGTGTGGAACCCCGGCTGGAAGCCCGTCAAGACTGAGCTGGACAGCTACACCTGCCGCCACGGCATGGGCTACACCGTCATCACTGGCTCCAAGAATGGCCTGACCGCCAGCCAGCTGGCCTTCGTGCCCATGGGCGTGAACGCCGAGGTGCACCAGATCACCCTGCGCAACGACTCCGACGCTGCCAAGGACGTGATTCTGACCAGCTTTGTGGAGTTCTGCCTGTGGAACGCGCAGGATGACATGCTGAACTTCCAGCGCAACTTCTCCACCGGCGAGGTGGAGGTGGAGGACGGCGTCATCTACCACAAGACCGAGTACCGCGAGCGCCGCGATCACTACGCCTTCTACGCCGTGAATACCCCCATCGACGGCTTCGATACCGATATGGAGACCTTCCTGGGCCTCTACAACGGCTTTGAGAACCCGCAGGCGGTCATGACCGGCAAGATGGGCAACTCCATCGCCTCCGGCTGGCAGCCCATGGCGGCCCACCAGATCAAGGTGCATCTGGAGAAGGGCGAGGAGAAGAAGTTCAACTTCGTGCTGGGCTATGTGGAGCTGCCCCGCGACCAGAAGTGGGCCGCCCCGGGCATCATCAACAAGCAGCCCGCCCGGGAGCTGCTGGCGCAGCTGACCACCGACGAGCAGATCGCCGCGGCCTTCGACGCGCTGAAGAAGCACTGGGACAACCTGCTCTCCGCCTATGTGCTGACCACCCCGGACGAGAAGCTGGGCCGCATGGTCAACATCTGGAACCCCTACCAGTGCATGGTCACCTTCAACATGAGCCGCTCCACCTCCATGTTCGAGAGCGGCATCGGTCGCGGCATGGGCTTCCGCGATTCCTCCCAGGACCTGCTGGGTTTCGTGCATCAGATTCCCGAGCGCGCCCGGGAGCGCATTCTGGACATCGCCGCCACCCAGTTCCGTGACGGCGGCTGCTACCACCAGTATCAGCCCCTGACCAAGAAGGGCAACAACGACATCGGCGGCGGCTTCAACGACGATCCCCTGTGGCTCATCGCGGGCACCGCGGCCTACATCAAGGAGACCGGCGACGAGGCCATCCTCGATGCCGCCACCCCCTACGACTGCAACCCCGAGGACTGCGGCACCCTGCTGGAGCACCTGGAGGCCAGCTTCTACCATGTGGTCAACAACCGTGGCCCGCACGGCCTGCCGCTGATCGGCCGCGCCGACTGGAACGACTGCCTGAACCTGAACTGCTTCTCCGACGAGCCCAGCGAGTCCTTCCAGACCTTCTCCAACCCCAACGCGCCGGATGACCGGGTGGCGGAGTCCGTGCTGATCGCCGGCATGTTCGTTGCCATCGGCCCCGAGCTGGTGGCGATCCTGCGCCGCCGTGGCCTGAACGAGAAGGCCGACGCGGCTCAGAAGGAGATCGACGCCATGAACGCCGCCATCCTGAAGGACGGCTGGGACGGCGAGTGGTTCGTCCGCGCCTATGACGCCTTCGGTCACAAGGTGGGCAGCAAGGAGTGCGAGGACGGCAAGATCTTCATCGAGAGCCAGGGCTACTGCATCATGGGCGGCGTCGGCGTGGAGGACGGCAAGGCCGAAAAGGCGCTGGAATCCGTGCACAAGTACCTGGAGACCAAGCACGGCATCGTGCTGCTCCAGCCCGCCTACAAGGAGTATCATCTGGAGCTGGGCGAGGTGTCCTCCTATCCCTGCGGCTACAAGGAGAATGCGGGCATCTTCTGCCACAACAACCCCTGGATCATCGCCGCCGAGACGGTGGTGGGCCACGGCGACCGGGCCTTCGACCTGTACAGCCGCATCGCCCCCGCCTACCGCGAGGAGATCAGCGACCTGCACAAGATGGAGCCCTACGTCTACAGCCAGATGATCGCCGGCAAGGACGCGCCCAACTTCGGTCAGGCCAAGAACAGCTGGCTGACCGGCACGGCGGCGTGGAACTTCTACGTCATCAGCAACTACATCCTGGGCATCAAGCCCGACTGGGACGGCCTGAAGGTCGATCCCTGCATCCCCCACACCTGGGACGGCTATCAGGTGAGCCGCCGCTTCCGTGGCGCCACCTACAGCATCGACATCCAGAACCCCGCCCATGTCTGCCGCGGCGTGAAGCGCGTGACCGTGGACGGCAAGGCGCTGGAGGGCAACGTGCTGCCGGTGTTCGCCGATGGCAAGACCCATCAGGTTACGGTGGTGTTGGGATAATCAATGGGGCTGTTGTAGAATGTCTTTCTGCAACAGCCCCCTTTTGGTTACCAACAAATGTCTACAGATTGCGGAAAAAGGAGAGAGGTTGACAATGTTCGAGTTTACGGAAAAAGGAAAGAGTTTGACAGGACAAGAAAATGAGTTTCACAGCATGGCTGAATCCAATGCTCACCATCCTGTGCCGGAAAAGGAATCCGCGGTGAACTGTATGGTAAAGATAGCCGTTATTATTCTGACGATTTTTTGCGTATTTGGAAACATATCAGCAGCTTGTGCTGCAGAAAGCTTTACGGTCGATGGTTTTGAATATAGAGTTACTGGAAGAAAAACGGTTGAGATTATTGGTTACAGCGGAACTGACTCACAACCTTATATTCGTTCTGATGTTGAAGGATATGATATAGTTGGTATTGCAGGTTCGGCATTCAAGGATAACCATTTCGTTGAGAATTTCGTCATTTGGGCTGATTTGGAATATATTGGTGACTATGCGTTCTACAACTGTACTGCGTTGACGGAGATCTACATTCCGAGCGAAACAAAAACAATTGGTGCCTCTGCATTTGAAGGGTGTGTAAATTTGACGGATGTCGTTTTCTGGGGTGGTGAAGAAATAGGAAAAGCCGCATTTAAGGATTGTACTGGACTGAAAGATATTAGCATTCCAAGCGAAATGGTAACCATCGGTGAATCTGCTTTTGAAAACTGCACAGGTTTGGAAAGCGTTGTTTTCTGGGGTGGTAATACAATAGGGGAAAAAGCATTTAAGAATTGCACAGGTTTGACGGAAATTTATCTCCCAAGCAGTATGGAAAGCATTGGTGACTTTGCATTTGCGGGGTGTTCTAACCTGGAAAGTTACTTATGCTGGAATGATGATATTGAAATCGCAGACAATGCTTTTGATGGATGTCTGCTGTCAGCAGATAGAAATGACGATGAAGAAGCGGAGACTACCTCAGAATCTGACGAAGAAAATATGGATACTCTGAACGCAAAGTGTACGGTTCAAATCCATATCAACTTCATTCCTAATTTATTCTTTAGTACTTATGATGTAGAAATGACAATAAATAAAGGCAATAAAAACTTACTTGACCACGGCAAAGATGCAGACTTTGTCTTTGAATTGGCAGAGGGGACTTATACTATTCGGTTCAATAGTGCAGCAGATTCGTCGGTATATGGGCAAACGGAACTGGAAGTAACCAGCGACATTGAAGCATCGTACAAGATCTTTTGTTATAGTGATGAGGTGAAAGTGGAGGTAGAATACATCGACTGCGAGAAAGAAATTTTACCTGATCAAGTGAAGGTTTCTTTTGATAAATATGCTTTTTTTGGAGAAAATTACGAAGAGGTTGTTGACACATTGAAGGAGTTGGGTTTCACCAACGTGAAAACTGTTCCCCAGTATGACATTATCTTTGGCTGGACAACCGAAGGATCCGTGGACAATATTTCGATTGACGGAACCGAGGATTACAATCGAGGATGTATTTTTAATAAAGATGCAGAAGTAGTAGTAACATATCACTTGAAAGCTGAAAATGCGCCTTCAACAGACAGCCCAAGTTTTGAAGCCGCAGATGAAGATGTTGCACAGCAAGAGGAGTCTGAAGAATATGTTAACAATTTGACGGTGGAGAATTGTGAATTGTTGGCCAAAATGCTTCAAGCTAAGAATCCCGGAAACTTGATTGACCAGTTCATTACCCAATATAGAGGATGTATCATTGAGTTTGATGGCAATATTGCGTACATGTCAAAACATGGGAACTATAATACGCGATGGGATATTCTGATTTATGCAGGTGATTATAGCGAGACAAGTGTAGCTGGACCGAATTTTCAGTTCAGAGATGTGAATTACTATGATCTGGAGTTGACCGGTCAGAATATTCCTGATTCTGTTTGCGCTGGACAGAATTACCACATTGTTGCGGAAGTTGTACGTTATGATGCTAATTCCGAACTTCTTATTCTGGAACCGATTTCAATGGAATTACGTTGAATCCATACAAATTGAACGACTGTAATATCTTCTGCATCTGAGAAACATTTTTATCAAGACAAGGAGGGAATCCCATGGAAAGCAAGCGCATGCGCATCCGAAAGCTGGAGGAGGGCCTCTGGCTGCTGGACGACGCGGGGGACAGCACCTGCTATGTGCTGGCGGGCACGGAGCGGGCGATGGTCATCGACACGGTGAACGGCGAGGAGAACCTGCTGGACATCGTGCGAACCCTGACCGATCTGCCGCTGGTGGTGGTGAACACCCACGGTCATTGCGACCATATCTACGGCAACGTGTTCTTTGACGAGGCGTGGCTGCACCCGGCGGATCACGATCTGGCGGCGGCGCACTTCGCCATGCGGGAGGGCGACGCCCCCGTGCCCTGCCCCCTGCGTCCGCTGTCCATCGGGCAGCGCTTCGACCTGGGCGGCGAGGAGGTGGAGATCGTGGGGCTGCCCGGGCACACGCCGGGCTCCATCGGCGTGCTGGACAGGCGCCGCCGCCTGCTGTTCTCCGGCGACGGGCTGAACCCGCACATTTGGATGCAGCTGGAGGAGAGCCTGCCCGTGGAGGACCTACGGGATACCATTGTGGCGCTGAAGGCGGCGCAGGGCGGGGCCTTCGACCGCCTGCTGACGGGTCACGCCCGGGACTACACCCCCGCCGCGCTGCTGGACGACATGCTGCGGGGCTGCGAGGAGCTGCTGCGGGGCGAGGGTGCCTCGGACGCGCCTTACCACTGGTTCGGCGGCGTGTGCCGTCAGCACCGCTACGACGACTGCCCGGATCATGTGATCGTGTACCGGGAGGAGCATCTGCGCTGAACCGAACATTCCGGCCTGCCGCCGCGGGGGATTGCCCGCCGGCAGGCCCTTTTGTGCTCCGGCGGACAGGATGGCAGGCGGAATGTTCGGAAAATGTCAAAACCGGCAAAAAATCAAAAATATTTTTACAAATTAGCAGGAGAATGGAGGGGCGGTGTCGAAACATATAAACACAAACCCGACAGACAGCAAGCCTGCAAGGAGAAAGGAAGTGTCGCCGATGGCGCACCAACCCGTGCGGTAAGCAGCTTCGGACGCAGCATGGAGACCCGGAGCCCCCGGAAAACGAACAGGCCCAACGCGAAACCACCCACCCCCCAATCCCAGGAAACCGAGGAAACGACCACCGGTCAGGAGGGCCGGAAGCCCGGTAGGAATCACCGGAAGACCACGGAAACCCACGAAATCATGCAGCATCCTGCGGGAAGCACCGAAACCCGAACCAGGGCGAAAGAGGGAATCCCCAACGTCATTGGCAAGATATGACCGAGGAAACCGGGATACAGTCGCCAGGCATCGAGCAAAGGAACCCCGGACACAGGAAAAGCAGAGAACACGGCAGGGGATGGGGAACAGGCAGCAACGGGCAAGAGAAGCAATACGCGAGGCAAGGAATGGGGCTGGAAAAACGGGTCACGGACAGGAGACAGGGAGAGAAAACCCGGGAAATGTCTGCTACCGACATGTGAGCGTGGGCCAGAACGAAGCTGCTACCGCATTTTGTTGTACGCCGAAACAGTTTGCAGGGGCCCGCAGAGGGCCATGGGCTGCCGAAACGATGACGCGGGGCCGCGCTTCCGGACCGTCGCGCCCGGCAGACCGAACAGTAAAGGAGTTTCGCTATGAAGATGAATCTGACTGCCCGCAATATGGTGATTACCCCCGCCATCACCGAGCGCGTTGAGAAAAAGACCCGGGCCATGAGCCGCTATCTGCCGCAGAACGCGGAAATGAACATTCGGATGCGCAAGGAAAAGAGCGGCCTGCGCATCGTCGAGATCACGGTGCCCTTGGGCAACAACGTGATTCTCCGCTCCGAGGCCAGCGCGGAGGATAACCTGTTCCTCGCCATCGACCAGGCGCTGGTCAAGATGGAGAAGCAGATCCACCGCCACCGCACCAAGCTGAGCAAGCGCCTGCGGGAGGATGCCTTCGAGCCGGCAGTGCCCGAGTACCTGGACGAGGAGCCCGTGGAGGAGACCGAGTCGAAGATCGTCCGCCGCAAGACCTTCCCCGTGCGGCCCATGTCCGAGGAGGACGCCGCCATCCAGATGGAGCTGCTGGGCCACAGCTTCTTCGCCTTCATGAACATCGACACCAATTCCATCTGCGTCCTCTACGCCCGCAAGGACGGAACCCTGGGCCTGCTGGAGCCGGAAGTATAAAAAAATTGTGAACATTCCCTCCGGGGAATGACACCCTTCCCCCGGCCCGCAGGCACAGACGCGGTGGTGAACATAGAACCTTGTAATAGGAAGCAAGACACAGGGCACCGGACGGGAAAATCCGCCCGGTGTCTCTTTTTGCGCCACACCGGAAGGGCTTTGACCGGGTGCGCGGGCCTTGACAAACAGGGAAAAGCGTGTACAATAATGAACGTATCAGTTTACGGAGGAGGCTTGTATTCATGCGGGTACAGGAGCCGGTCAGGAAGGCGACATGCACCATTCTGGCAGGGGAGCTGCTGCTCACCGCCGTGATGCTTTTGGTGTTCACCTGCCTCGGTCGCTTTGATACCACGGTGCTGCTTGGTGCGCTGCTCGGCGCATCGTTTGCGGTGCTGAATTTTTTTCTCATGGGACTCAGCGTGCAGAAGGCCGCCGATCAGATGAACGGCGCGCAGCTGCTCCCCGAGGGCGGGGAGGAGGACGGAGCGGAGGATGAGACCGACGCGGACGGGGCACGCCCCCTGTCGCCGCAGGCCGCCGCGGCCCGCAAGCGGATGCAGATCAGCTATTCGCTGCGGATGCTGATGCTGGTGGCGGCTGCGGTGCTGGGGCTGACGCTGCCCTGCTTCCATCCGCTGGCGGTGGTCATCCCGTTCCTGTTCCCGCGGATCATCATCTTTTTCCAGGGACTGCATCAAAAGAAGGAGGCGTAGTTTTCCGTGGACGAAAAGAAGCGCGCCCGATGGCTGGACGTGCTGTATCTGGCGATGGTCATCGTCCCGTTCATCCTGTGCATGGCGCTGAAGATCGCCACCACACCGGCGAGCGAGGGCATCACCGTGACAGGCGCGCATGTGTACTTCATCATTCAGATGCCCTTTGCCGGCCCGGCAGCGTTCAGCACCCTGCCCATCACCGAGAGTCAGGTCAACTCCTGGGCGGTGATGATTGCTCTCCTGGGGCTGTGCCTGTACCTGACCAACGGCATCCGGGTGATTCCCGGCAGCCGGCGGCAGGTCATCGCGGAGCTCATCGTGGAGAAGGCGCAGAGCTTCGTCAATGACAACATGGGCGAGCGGTTTGCGGCCTTCGCGCCCTTCGTGGCGGCGATCATGGGCCTGTCCGCCTTCAGCAGCCTGTCCAGCCTGCTGGGACTCTACCCGCCCACCTCCGACCTGAACGTGGTGGCGGGCTGGGCCATTCTGGTGTTCTGCCTGATTACCTACTACAAGATGAAGGGCGGCTTCGTCAACTACCTGAAGGGCTTCGCGGATCCGATTCCGGTGTTCGCGCCCTTCAACGTCATCAGCGAGCTTGCCACGCCCATCTCCATGGCCTTCCGTCACTACGGCAACGTGCTGTCCGGCGTGGTCATCTCCACGCTGGTGGCGGCGGGTCTGCAGGGACTGTCCAGCCTGGTGCTGGGCTGGCTGCCGGGCTTCCTGGGGGAGATCCCCTTCCTGCAGGTCGGCCTTCCCGCGGTGCTGTCGCTGTACTTTGACCTGTTCAGCGGCTGCCTGCAGGCGTTCATCTTCGCCATGCTGACCATGCTCTACATCTCCAACGGCTTCCCGGAGGAGGCCTACGAGGCCCGTCAGGCCCGGAAGTCCAAGGCGAAGCTGGCCTGACCCTCAACCCCACCTTTTCCCCAGTTGTCACGCGGGGCAGCGCCCCGTCTGATGATACATTACGAACTATACCTGAGGAGGAATCAACCATGTTGGAAATCGCCATTGGTATCATTCTCGGCTGCTGTGCCCTGGGCGCCGGCTGCGCCATGATCGCCGGTATCGGCCCCGGCATTGGTGAGGGCAACGCCGTTGCCCGCGCCTGCGAGGCCATCGGCCGTCAGCCCGAGTGCAAGGGCAGCGTCACCACCACCATGCTCATGGGCTGCGCCGTGGCTGAGACCACCGGTCTGTACGCCCTGGTCATCGCCATTCTGCTGATCTTCGTGGCCCCCAACATTCTGGTCGGCGTGCTGAAGAACGCGCTGGCGAGCATCCCGCACTGATCGCGGCGACGTCGGAGAGAGGGAACACGGATGGAATTAAGTGTAATTTCCGTCAACCTGTGGCAGATCATCATCTCGCTGTGTAACCTCCTCATCATCTTCCTGATTCTCAAGAAGTTCCTGTTCGCCCGGGTACAGAGCGTGCTGGCCCAGCGGCAGGCGCAGGTGGATGACATCTACGCGGAGGCGAATGCCGACCGCAGGGATGCGGGTGAGATGAAGCAGCGCTACGAGCAGCATCTCGCCACCGCCCGTGAGGAGGCGGACACGCTGGTGCGCACCGCGACCCAGACCGCACAGCGCCGGGGCGACGCCATCGTCCAGGAGGCCAGCCAGCAGGCGGCCCACCTCAAGCAGAAGGCCGAGGAGGAAATCCGCATGGAGCGCCGTCAGATGCTGACCGACGTCCGCAGCGAGATTTCCGACATGGCGGTCTCCATCGCCAGCAAGGTGGTGGAGCGCGAAATCAGCGCGGAGGACCATGCGTCCCTCGTGGATGAGTTTATCAGGAACGTGGGTGATGACCAGTGACGGAGCTTGCCAGAGAGTACGGCGAGGGCCTGTATGCCCTGGCGACGGAGGAGGCCCTGGAGGAGCGGCTGCTGGAGGAGACCGGCGCGCTGCTGGGCATCTTCCGTGAGCAGCCGGATTTCCTGCGGCTGCTGGGCAACCTGAGCCTGCCGAAGGAGGAGCGGCTGTCCATTCTGGACGGCGCCCTGCGGGGTCAGGTGCATCCATACCTGCTCAATTTTCTCAAGCTGCTGTGCGAGCGCGGCGCGATTCACGAGTACGCCGGCTGCGCAGACGCGTACCGGCAGCTGTACAACCACAGCCACGGCATCGTCGAGGCACAGGTCACCACCTCCGTGCCGCTGACCGACGCCCAGCGCCGCAGCCTGACCGAGCGCCTGAAGCAGATGACCGGCAAGGCGGTGCAGCTCCGGGAACGCATCGACACCGCGGTCATGGGCGGCGTGGTGCTGGAGATGGACGGCAAGCGGTACGATAACTCCGTGGCAACCAGGCTGGAGAACATCCGCCGCGTGATTTCAGGGCAGGCGTGAAGCGTCCCCCGGGGCTGCTTCTGCGACCTTAGGAGTTGATAGAAGAATGGATTTGAAACCGGAAGAGATTTCCAAGCTCATCAAAGAGCAGATCAGGCACTACGAGAACCGGATCAGCCAGAGCGACACCGGCACCATCATCTCGGTGGGCGACGGCATCGCCCGGGTGTCCGGCCTGGACAAGTGCATGGCCAACGAGCTGGTGCGCTTCCCCAACGGCGAGTACGGCATGGCCCTGAACCTGGAGGAGAACTCCGTGGCCATCGTTATGCTGGGCACCGATGAGGGCGTCAAGGAGGGCGACACCGTGGAGCGCACGGGGCAGGTCGTGTCCGTGCCCGTGGGCGAGGGGCTCATCGGGCGCGTGGTGAACGCGCTGGGCCGCCCCGTGGACGGCAAGGGTGACATCGACAGCCGCGAGATGCGGCCCATCGAGCGGCCCGCTCCCGGCATCATCAAGCGCAAGGGCGTTTCCGTGCCCCTGCAGACCGGCATCAAGGCCATCGACAGCATGATTCCCATCGGACGGGGCCAGCGTGAGCTCATCATCGGCGACCGTCAGACCGGCAAGACCGTCATCGCCCTGGACACCATCATCAACCAGAAGGGCAAGGACGTCATCTGCATCTACGTCGCCATCGGACAGAAGTGCTCCACGGTGGCGCAGCTGGTGGATACGCTGACGGCGGCGGGCGCCATGGACTACACCATCGTGGTGGCAGCCAACGCCTCCGACCTGGCGCCCCTGCAGTACATCGCGCCCTATTCCGGCTGCGCGATGGCGGAGTACTTCATGGATCAGGGCAAGGACGTGCTCATCGTGTACGATGACCTGTCCAAGCACGCGGTGGCCTACCGCGCCCTGTCCCTGCTGATCCGCCGTCCTCCGGGACGTGAGGCGTTCCCCGGCGACGTGTTCTACCTGCACAGCCGCCTGTTGGAGCGCGCGGCCCGCGTGGCGCCGGAGTACGGCGGCGGTTCCATCACCGCCCTGCCCATCATCGAAACGCAGGCCGGCGACGTGTCCGCCTACATCCCCACCAACGTGATTTCCATCACCGACGGTCAGA
>JAEDKS010000056.1 GCA_016295665.1 Clostridia bacterium | reverse complement strand
GCTGTTGAACATAGGGGGTCAACCCCCCAGAAAAAGGAGGTCATCCCATGAAGAAGTTCCTGGCTACCCTGCTCGCGCTGACCATGCTGATGGCACTGGCTGCGCCCGCGATGGCGGACGAGGTCCCCACCGTGACCTACTACGTTCGCGGCGGCACCGCCGAGTACGAGCCCTACATCTACCCCGGCCTGGTCGGCCTGCTGAAGATTCAGCAGATGGCGGGCGTGAACATCGACTGGACCGTGGTCTGCGGCTCCGGCGATGAGATCAACGCCCAGTACCTGGCGATGATGGCCAGCGGCAAGTACCCGGACATCATCCAGTGGCAGCACAACAATGACTACACCGGCGGCGTGTCCCAGATGTATGCCGACGGCATCATCATCGAGCTGAATGATGTCATCGACCAGTACATGCCCAACTACAAGAAGCTGCTGGAGGACAATCCTCAGGTCGCCAAGACCCTGATGGACGACGAGGGCCGCTATCTGTACTTCACCGTCATCAACCCCCTGAACAGCAACCTGGAGAAGGTCGCCGTGACCTGGTGGGGCCTGATGATGCGTCAGGACTGGCTGGACAACGTGGGCGCCGAGGTGCCTACCACCATTGATGAGTGGTACGACGTGCTGACCCTGTTCAAGGATGGCGATCCCAACGGCAACGGCGAGGCGGACGAGATCCCCTTCGACGCCGGCTCCGCTGGCCTGAACCTGTTCATGCCCGCCTTCGACATCCAGAATGGCGTGTATGTGAACCCCGAGACCGGCAAGGTTGGCTACGGTCAGTACACCGAGAACTACAAGGCCTATCTGGAGACCATGGCCAAGTGGTACGCCGAGGGCCTGATCCAGAACGTGTTCGCGGATGAGACCGGCGCGCCCGCCGACTCCTCCGACCCCAACATCTACGCTGACCTGGCCGGCTCCTGGAAGGGCCTGTCCAACTACTGGGAGCAGCGTCTGCCCCAGGTGCTGGAAAAGAACCCCAACGCGGACTTCGTGGCTGTGCAGTGGCCCAAGGACGCCGCCGGCAACATCTACGCTGACGACTACGGCATGGGCTATGGCGACCGCTACAGCGCCGTCATCTCCGTGGACTGCAAGAACGTGGAGGCCGCTGCCCGTCTGATCGACACCATGTACACCGAGGAAGGCACCAACTGCACCACCTGGGGCACCCTCGAGGGCGACCCGATCAACCCCGAGTGGACGCAGGGTCACGGCACCTACACCGTGGATGAGAACGGCGTGAAGCACGAGACCGAGTGGGCCAACCAGATGACCGAGAACTTCTACGACGGCGCCTTCGCCAACAAGTACCGCTATGCCATGAGCCACGTCTCCTTCCCGCGCTGGGGCGCCGCCGACTACCTGGCTGCCACCCGCGAGGAGAACTACGTGAACTCCGCCATGATGTGGGCCGAGGCCAGCAATGCGCTGGAGTATCCCTCTGCCATCGTGCTGAGCACCGACGCCCAGAAGGCCGTGGCTGAGATCGAGAACATGAACACCTACATCTCCGAGATGACCTACAAGTTCATCACCGGTGTCGAGCCCCTGACCAACTTCGACACCTACATGGACACCCTGCAGAAGATGGGCATCGAGGAGCTGATCGCGCTGTATCAGCAGGCCTACGACAACTTCAACGCCCGCGGCAACTGATTCATAAGCGATGCGATGCCGGCACGCTGAGGCGTGCGGGCGGGGGGCCGCCGTTTCCCGGCGGCCCCCCTTTTCTGAAAAAATCTGCGCGGGGCTTTGGCATATGCCTGTGGATATGGTATAATCATGGTACATGACGACAGGTATGTACCAGAGCATGGAAATGAACAGAGGGAGTGTACCTATGAAAAGACGGGCTTTGGCGGCGCTGCTCGTCCTGACCCTGCTGGTGCTGGGCGGGTGCGCGGGGGACGGGCAGGAGGCGCGGGTGCAGATCAGCTGGTATCTTCTCACCGAGGACGTGGCGCTCTACAACAGCCTGAAGGGCATCGCGCGCATCGAGGACGCCACCGGCGTGGACGTGGTGTTCCAGTCCCCGCCGGACAACAGCGAGGACGCCTACAAGATGATGGTCGCCTCCGGGAAGCTGCCGGATGTCATCATGTGGGACTACTCCGCCAGCACCGACCGGATGTTCGAGGAGGGGACGATCATCGACCTGACCGACCTGATCGCCCAGTATGCCCCGAACCTGACCCGCCTCTACGAGGAGCGCCCGGAGCTGCGGCGGGAGGTGGAGACGGCGGACGGCAGGCTGTTCTACTTCCCGTCCATCAACCCGCTGCTGACGGTGGAGGACGTCTGCCGCAGGAGCTACAGCGGCCTGATTATCCGTCAGGACTGGCTGGACAAGCTGGGTCTGCCGGTGCCGCAGACCATTGACGACTGGTACGAGGTGCTCTGCGCCTTCCGCAACCGGGACCCCAACGGCAACGACTACATGGACGAGATTCCCTTCGACGGCTGGGGCCTGCCGTACTTCGCGCCGGCCTTCGGGGTGCTGAACACCTTCTGCATCAAGCCGGACGGCACCGTGGCCTTCGGGCCCATGGAGCAGGAGTACAAGGCGTATCTGGAGACCATGCACAAGTGGTACACCGAGGGGCTGCTGGGCAGCAACTGTCTCATCCACTCCGACGCCTGGAAGACGGAGAACATCGTCAACGGCCTGACCGGCGCCTTCTGCGGGCTGGACAACGCCTGGCGGTACTACCTGCCCCGGATGCAGGAGAACGACGCGGGGGCGGCGCTGGTGGCGGCGCCCTGGCCCCAGAACGGGCAGGGCGTGCGCTACACCCCCCGGGGTGAGGCCGCCACCCACATGGCCCTGCCGGTCACGGTCATCACCTCGGCCTGCAAGGATCCCGTCTCCGCGGTGCGCTTCATTGACTACATGTACTCCGAGGAGGGCTCCGCACTGGTGACCTGGGGCATCGAGGGGGAGACCTACGAGGTGGTGGACGGCAGGAAGCAGCTGACCGACTACGCCCTGACGGTGGCGGAGGACGGCTACCTGACCCTGCACCACTACGCCATCGGGCATACCTCCTTCCCCAAGTACGACGGCGAGAACGTGGTGCTCGCCACCTACCCGGAGGATCAGCTGGTGGCGGAGGAGACCTGGGCGGACGCGTCCACGGCGCTGATCTATCCCCGGGCCATCACCCTGAGCGCGGAGGACAAGGCCTTCTGCGACAGCGTGATGGAGGATGTCAGCACCTACCTGACTGAGATGGAGCTGAAGTTCATCTCCGGCGAGGAGCCCCTGAGCAGCTTCGACACCTTCGTGGCGCAGCTGGAGCGTATGGGCGTGGGGGAAGGCACTGGAGATCTACCGGCGGGCCTACGAGGCCTACCAGGCGCGATGAGCGCGGAAGGGAGCGGACAAGATGAGGAACATCCGTGATTACGAGGCATGGTCGGCGCAGGGGCTGGACTGGACGGGCGCCTTTGCCCGGGCCATCGGCGATATGCGCCGGGAGGGCGGCGGGGTGCTGCAGGTGCCCCCGGGCGTCTATCCCACGGGGCCCATCCGGCTCTATGATGACATGACCCTGTGCGTGGAGAGCGGCGCGGTGCTGCGCTTCCATGACGACCCGGCGGCCTTCCCGCTGGTGGAGCTGGAGTTTGAGGGCGTGGCGGGCGAGCTGCCCCATCCCTGCCTGTGGGCGGCGGGGGCGCGGAACGTGACCGTCACGGGCTTCGGCACCCTGGATGGACAGGGCGCGGCCTGGTGGCGCCGCCACCGGGCGGGGGAGAACCCGAACGGGCGCCCCTATCTGGTGTGCTTCTCGGACTGTGAGCGGGTGACGCTGGAGAACGTGACGCTGACCAACTCTCCGGCCTGGACGGTGCATCCCCTGCGCTGCCGGAAGGTGACGCTGCGGGGGCTGAGCATCCTGAACCCTGCCGATTCCCCCAATACCGACGGCATCGACCCGGACAGCTGCCAGGACGTGCGCATCAGCGACTGCACCATCGACGTGGGCGATGACTGCATCGCCATCAAGTCCGGCACGGAACAGACCGCGAACCGGCAGCCCTCCGAGCGGATTCTCATCACGAACTGCCACTTCCTGCACGGGCACGGCGGCGTGGTGCTGGGGAGCGAGATGAGCGGCGACATCCGGAACGTGGCGGTGTCCTCCTGTGTGTTCTACCAGACCGACCGGGGCGTGCGCCTCAAGACCCGCCGGGGCCGGGGCGGCACGGTGGAGGGCATTCAGCTGAACAATCTGGTCATGGAGGAGGTCATGTGCCCCTTCGTGTTCAACATGTACTACTTCTGCGGCGCGGACGGCAAGCTGCGCCGGGTGTGGGACAAGGCGCCCCAGCCGGTGGACGGCACCACCCCCGCCCTGCGGGACGTGTCCATCAGCGGCGTGCGGGCGCGGCGGTGCACGGCCTGTGCCGGCTTCTTCTACGGCCTGGCGGAGATGCCCGTGGAGGGCGTCACCCTGCGGGACGTGACCGTGGAGATGACCCCGGACGGCCCCGCCGGCTACCCCGCCATGATGGACGGCTGCCCGGAGATGCGTGCCGCTGGCTTCTTCCTGCGCAACGCCCGGGGCGTTGACCTGCGCGGCGTGCGGGTGAAGGGCGTGTCGGGCGCGTGGCTGGACGTGGACGACAGCGTGCATCTGGAGGGACAGGAGACATGAGCGACAGACTGTGGTACGATGCCCCCGCCCCGGACTGGAACCACGCCCTGCCCCTGGGCAGCGGGCGCATGGGCGCCATGGTGTTCGGCGGCACGGTGCTGGAGCGCATCAGCCTGAACGAGGACAGCGTGTGGTACGGCGGCTTCCGCGACCGGGTGAACCCGGACGCGAAGGAGGCGCTGCCCCGCATCCGTCAGCTGCTGCGGGAGGACCGCATCGACGAGGCGCAGGCGCTGGCGGAGCTGGCGCTGACCGCCACCCCCGACGGCGAGCGCCACTACGAGCCTCTCTGCGACCTGATTCTGCAGCAGCTGGACGGGGAAGTGCCGGCGGGGCTGCACGGCCTGCGGAACCTGCGCGGGCAGGACATGACCCGCTACGAGCGGGCGGTCACGGACTACCGGCGGGAGCTGCGCCTCATGGACGGGGTGCATACGGTACGCTACACGCGCCTGGGGCGGCCCGTGCACCGGGAGTGCCTGCTGTCATATCCCCATCAGGTGTTCGCCCTGCGGCACGAGGGCTTCCCGGCCCGGGTGCTGCTGCGCCGGGGCGCGTACATGACCCGGGTGGACCGGGTGGACGACCGCACCCTGCGCCTGTCCGGGCAGACCGGCGACGGCGGCGTGGGCTACACGGTGCTGTGCCGGGCGGTGGGCGAGGGCGTGCGCGTCGTCGGCAGCACGCTGCTGGTGCCGGAGAAGTGCGATCTGTTCCTCGCCGCCGCCACCACCTTCCGGGAGGCGGAGCCGGAGCGGGTCTGTCTGGCGCGGCTGGACGCGGCGGAGCAGGCGGGCTATGACGCGGTGCGGGCCGCCCACGTGTCGGACGTGCGGGCGCTCATGACGCGCTGCACCCTGACGCTGGAGGAGGACGGGGCGCTGGACGCGCTGCCCACCGACCGCCGCCTTGCGCGCTACGCGGAGGGGCAGGCGGACTGCGACCTGGAGGCCCTGGTGTTCACCTACGGGCGGTACCTGCTGCTGTCCTGCTCCCGCCCGGGGAGCCTGCCGGCGAACCTGCAGGGCGTGTGGAACGACGATTTCCGCCCCGCCTGGGACAGCAAGTACACCATCAACATCAACACCGAAATGAACTACTGGCCCGCTGAAAGCTGCGGCCTGAGCGAGACGCACCTGCCGCTGATGGAGCACCTGCACCGGATGTACCCCCACGGGGCGCAGGTGGCCGGGGATATGTACGGCGCGGGTGGCTGGGTGGCTCACCACAACACCGACCTGTGGGGCGACTGCGCCCCGCAGGACACCTACCTGCCCGCCACCTACTGGCCCATGGGCGCGGCGTGGCTGTGCCTGCACATCGCGGAGCACTACCGCTTCACGCTGGACACGGACTTCCTGCGGGCGAACTACCCGCTGATGGAGGAGGCCGGGCGCTTCTTCCTGGACACGGCGCAGGAGACGCCGGAGGGGCTGCTGACCGTGAGCCCGTCCTGCTCCCCGGAGAACGTGTACGTGACGCCCTCGGGCGTCCACGGGACGCTGACGGACTGCGCCGCCATGGACAGCCAGATTCTCCGGGCGCTGATGGACGCGCTGGAGGAATGCGGCGCGGCGCTGGGGCGGGATACGGCGGTCTGGGCGGATTTCCGGCGGCGGCTCCCCGTGGTGCAGGTGGAGGACGGGCGCATCCGGGAGTGGCTGCGTCCCTGCCGGGAGGCCGCGCCGGGGCACCGGCACATCTCCCACCTCTTTGCGCTGTACCCCGCCGACCAGATCACCCCATCCACCCCGGAGACCTTCGCGGCGGCGAGGGCCACGCTGGAGCACCGGCTGGCCCACGGCGGCGGGCATACGGGCTGGAGCCGGGCCTGGATCATGTGCCTGTGGGCGCGGCTGCTGGACGGGGAGCGGGGCGGCGAGAACATCCGCCTGCTGCTCACGCGCTCCATGCTGCCGAACCTGTTTGACAACCACCCGCCCTTCCAGATCGACGGCAACTTCGGTGCCACAGCCGCCATGGCGGAGATGCTGCTGCAGAGCCACGAGGGCTTTCTGCGGCTGCTGCCCGCCCTGCCGAAGCAGTGGACGCGGGGAAGCGTGCGCGGGCTGCGGGCCCGGGGCGGCTACCGGGTGGACATCGCCTGGGACGAGGCGGGCTGGCAGGCGGAGATCACGGCGCAGCGGGACGGCACCCTGCGCCTGTGGGACGGGCGCTGCCTGCCCCACGCGGCGGGGGAGACCCTGCGCATCACGAAGGAGGCATGACGGAATGACCATCTACGTCTGCGGCGATTCCACCGCCGCGGCCTACGCGCCGGAGCGGGCGCCGATCACGGGCTGGGGGCAGCTGCTGGAGGAATATCTGCCCGACCATCGGGTGGTGGACGCGGCCCGGGGCGGGCGGAGCACCAAGTCCTTTCTGGCGGAGGGCCGCCTGATTGACATTGAGCGGGTCATCGCCCCCGGCGACCTGATGCTGATTCAGTTCACCCACAACGACACCAGCGACCTGGTCTGGCGGCACACCGACCCGAACACCTCCTTCGTCAGCAACCTGTCCATCTTCGTGCACACGGCGTGGCTGCGGGGCGCCACGCCGGTGCTGATGACGCCGATTCCCCGGCGCTACTGGCGGGACGGGGAGTTGCAGGAGACCCACGGGGCGTATCCGGACGCCATCCGCCGCCTGGCGCTGACGCGGCATGTGCCGCTCATCGACATCTACCGCATGGGCACCGCGAAGCTGCGGGAGCTGGGCGAGGAGGCCAGCGCGGCGCTGTACATGCACGTGGAACCGGGCGTCTATCCGGACTACCCGAACGGGCAGACGGACGACACCCACACCCGCCACGCCGGCGCGGCGCTGTATGCGCGCATGACCGCCGATGCCCTGCGGGCGTTGAAGCTGGTTTGACGGCGGAGAAAGGGAAGGAGGAGCACCATGTACATCATCGCCCGGGACGGCTCCGGTGATTTTACCTCGATTCAGGCGGCGATTGACGCCATTCCCATGGGCAGCCGGGAGCCGACCATCCTGCTGCTGCGCATGGACGAGTACCATGAGCGGGTCATTGTGAATAAGGACAACGTGCGCATCGTCGGCGAGGCCCGGGATCGCACGGTCATCACCCACAGCGGCTGCGCCAAGGATCTGGACGCGGAGGGGAAGGAGAAGGGCACCTTCCTGTCCTACACCCTCCTGGTGACCGGCACGAACGTGGAGGTGGAGAACCTGACCGTCCGCAACGACGCCGGCGACGGGCGGGACGTGGGGCAGGCGGTGGCGGTGTACGCCGCCGGTGACCGGGGCGTGTGGCGCAACGTGCGCATGATCGCTTCCCAGGACACGCTGTTCTGCGGCCCCACCATGCCCAAGGTGGCGCGGGACGCGCTGCCCCGTCTGATTCCGGACGGCGTTCCCAGCGTGGGTGACTGCCCGCTGACGCTGGGCCGGCAGTACTTCGAGGACTGCTTGATTCAGGGGGACGTGGATTTCATCTTCGGGCCCTACCGCTGCTGGTTTGAGCGCTGCACCCTGTTCATGAACCAGCGGGGCGGATTCTACACGGCGGCGAACACGCCGGAGCAGGCGGCGTACGGACTGGTGTTCCACCGCTGCCGCCTGACGGGGGAATGCGGCGCGGGCATGGCGCATCTGGGGCGGCCCTGGCGGCCCTTTGCCCGGACGGTGTTCCTGGCCTGCGACATGGACGAGTGTGTGAGCCCCGAGGGCTTCCAGGACTGGCAGGGCGGCGCGCCGGTGACGGAGCGCTGCGGCGAGTGGGGCACCACCGGCGCCCGGGCGGATCAGTCCACCCGCCATCCGGCGCAGAAGCGCCTGACGGGGGAGGAGGCCGCGCTGCTGACCGTGGGGTCGGTGCTGGGCGGCTTTGACCACTGGCATCCCCAGCAGCGCACCCCCACCTGGTTCCTCTGCGGTGACGAGCGCGTGGCGGGCTGGGCGCAGGCGCTGGGGGCGCTGGCGGAGGACGCCTTCGTGCAGACGGACTGCGCGCCCCAGGGCTCCAGCAAGACCTTCGTGGGCACCATGCGGCTGAACTTTGCCGAGCTGTGCCTGCGCCCGGGGGACAGGCTGCTGGTGGGCTTCGGACGGCACGACGCGTCGGCGGATCCCGGCGTGGGCACCGATGCGCGGATCACGTTCCCGGGCTACGTGGGCATGTTCATCGACGCGGCGCGGCGGCAGGGCGCGGAGCCCGTGCTGATCGCCCACCCGGAGGACGGCGACTTTGCCGCATCCCTGCGGGAGGTGGCGGAGGCGCGGGGCGTGCGCTGTATCGAGGGCGAGCCGGGCGCGGAGGTGCCCCTGAGCGCGGCGGCGCTGCGCATGGCCCGGCGGGTGCTGGAAACGCTGCGGGAAGGAGCGGTGCGCGGATGCTGACGGGCGGACTGCGGGAGCGCGTGATGCGCTTCGTTTCGCGACTGGAGCGGGAGGACGTGTGCATGCACGGCTTCATGCTGTCCGTGGGCGGGCAGGTGAAGGTCACGGCCTGCTACGCGCCCTTCACGGAGGATCGCCCCCACCGGATGTACTCCGTGAGCAAGTCCATGACGGCCCTCGCCGTGGGCGTGCTGCTGGGCGAGGGGCGGCTGGGGCTGGACGATCCCATCACAGATTACTTTGCGGACTACCTGCCCGAGCATCCGGACGGGCGGCTGATGCGGCTGAAGCTGCGGGACATGCTGCGCATGGCGACCTGCTACCGCGCCACCGCTTACCGGGAGGGCATCGACGAGGACTGGACGCGGCCCTTCTTCACCGCGACCCCGACCCATGAGCCCGGCACCGTGTTCCACTACGACACGGGCTGCTCCCAGGTGCTGGCGGCGCTGGTGAAGCGGGTTTCGGGCCAGGAGGTCATCGACCTGCTGAATGAGCGGGTGTTCCGTCCGCTGGGGGCCACGGACGAGAAGTACTGGCTCCGCGACCCCTCCGGCACCTGTCAGGGCGGCACGGGGCTGTGCATGTCCCTGCGCGACCTGCACCGGGTGGCGCGGCTGGTCATGGAGGGCGGCGGCGGACTGGTGCCCGCGTGGTTTTGCCAGGAGATGACCCGCTGTCAGAGCATCAACCTGCTGGGCACCACGCCGGAGGAAAGGTGCGGCTACGGCTGGCAGGTGTGGATGACCCGGGCGGGCTGGGCCATGTACGGCCTGGGCGGTCAGCTGGCGGTGGCCTGCCCGGAGAAGGACGCGCTGCTGTGCACCATCGCGGACACGCGGCTGGATCCGGTGGGCGTGCAGCGCATCTACGACGCCTTCTTCGAGGAGCTGTACCCCTATCTGGATCGGGAGGACATGGTCCCCGAGCGCCTGTCGCTGACCATCCGCCCCGTGCCCCACGACCCGTCCTTCGCCCTTCAGGAGGCCGGCCCCTTCTTCTTTGACCCCAATCCGCTGGGGCTGCGCTCGGTCAGGCTGCAGGGCAGGGAGCTCCTGTGGGAGAATGACCGGGGCCAGCATCCCCTGCGCTTCGGCCTGGGCGAGAACGTGATGGACACCTTCCCCGGCTGGCCCGGGCGGACCACCCTGTGCTCCGGCGGCTGGGTAGGAGAGGGCCTGCTGCATGTGCGCTGCCAGATCATCGACGACGCGCCCTGCGGCGTGGAGCTGCTGCTGCACTTCGGACAGCGCTGCCTGACGGTGCAGGCCCGCAAGGCCTTCGACCCGGCGACCAACGCCTACGAGGGCGTGGCATCGGGCTACCTCCGGTGAACGGAAAAATATGGACAAAAAGGCTCCTGTTTCGGCAGGAGCTTTTGCCATGCGGGGAGAATCTTCATGACAGCATTCGCCCCATGCTGCGTGAAGAAAGGAAATGACTGCGTATGTGGCTGACCGCCGCTATCCTGTCCTCGGTGTTCGCGGGACTGACGTCCATTCTGGCCAAGTGCGGCATCCGGAAAACGGATTCCGACGTGGCGACGCTGGTGCGCACCGGCGTGGTGCTGCTCTTTTCCTGGGTGATGGTGTTCATCGTGGGCTCCTGGCGGGGGCTGGCGACGCTGGACGCCCGCTCGCTGCTGTTCCTCACCCTGTCCGGCCTGACCACCGGCGCGTCCTGGATCTGCTACTTCAAGGCGCTGTCCATGGGCGACGTGAACCGGGTGGTGCCCATCGACAAGTCCAGCACGGTGCTGAGCGTGCTGCTGGCGATGGTGCTGTTCGGGGAGACGCAGCAGCTGGGGGCCCGGCTGGTCTGCACGCTGCTCATCGGCGCGGGCATCCTGATGATGGTGGAGCGCAAGGCATCCTCGGGCGGCACGGCCCATGGCCCCTGGATGCTCTACGCGGTGCTGTCGGCGTTGTTCGCGTCGCTGACCTCGGTGCTGTCCAAGATCGGCATGACGAACGTGGAGTCCAACCTGGGCACGGCCCTGCGCACCGTGGTGGTGCTGGTGATGGCGGCGGTCATCGTGTGCATGAAGGGCAAGCAGCATCAGCTGCGCACCATCGAGCGGCGGGAGCTGGGCTTCATCCTGCTCTCCGGCCTGGCGACGGGCATGTCCTGGCTGTGCTACTACTACGCCATTCAGAACGGCGTGGTCAGCGTGGTGGTGCCCATCGACAAGCTGAGCATCGTCATCTCCATCGTGTTCTCCTACTTCGTGTTCCACGAGCATCTGAGCCGGAAGGGGCTGGCGGGGCTGCTGCTGATGGTGGCGGGCACGCTGGGCATGACGTTCATCTCCCTGTAGCCCGGCGGATTCCCTCTTGACAGGAGGTTCCGGCGGGATTATCATGGAGCTCAGTCAGGAAAAGGGAGGGAAACGCCATGGCAAACATTTACACCTCAGCCGATCAGCTGATCGGACGCACCCCGCTGCTGGAGCTGTCGCACCTGGAGCGGAAGCTGGCGCTGGAGGCGAGGCTGCTGGCAAAGCTGGAGTACTTCAACCCCGCCGGGTCGGTGAAGGATCGGGTGGCCCGGGCCATGATCGACGACGCGGAGCAGCGGGGGCTGCTGAAGCCCGGCGCGGTCATCATCGAGCCCACCTCCGGCAACACGGGCATCGGCCTGGCGGCGGTGGCGGCGGCGCGGGGCTACCGGATGATCGTGGTGATGCCGGAAACCATGAGCGTGGAGCGCCGCCTGCTGATGCGTGCCTACGGCGCGGAGCTGGTGCTGACCGAGGGCGCCCGGGGCATGACCGGCGCCATCGAGCGGGCACGGGAGCTGGCGGAGAGCATTCCGGGCAGCTTCATCCCCGGACAGTTCGACAACCCGGCGAACCCGGCGGCGCATGAGGCCGCCACCGGCCCGGAGATCTGGCAGGACACGGATGGCGCGGTGGATGTGTTCGTGGCGGGCGTGGGCACCGGCGGCACGATCACCGGCGTGGGCCGGTACCTGAAGCGCAGGAACCCGGCGGTGCGCATCGTGGCGGTGGAGCCGGCCTCCTCGCCGGTGCTGAGCGCGGGGAAGGCCGGCCCGCACAAGATTCAGGGCATCGGCGCGGGCTTCGTGCCGGCGGTGCTGGAGCAGGGCATCTATGACGAGATCATCCCCGTGACGAACGAGGACGCCTTCGCCATGGGCCGGGAGGTGGGCCGCGCCGAGGGCGTGCTGGTGGGCATCTCCTCGGGCGCGGCGGTCTGGGCGGCGGCGCAGGTGGCGAAGCGCCCGGACATGGCGGGCAAAACGGTGGTGGTGCTGCTGCCCGACGCGGGCGACCGCTACCTCTCCACGCCCATGTTCGCGGAGTGATGCGCCCGGGGGCCGATTTTCCAAAATTGGCCCTTGCTTTTTCCGGGAAAATCGTATATACTAAATAAGCCGTATTTGCGATGAAGACTGGGCCCCGTGCGATTTGCCGGTGTGAACCTTGTCAGGGCCGGAAGGCAGCAGCAATAAGCATTAGGCCGATGTGCTGCGGGACCGCCCAGTCTGAGCGGTACGGTTTTTTGCTGCCCGTGCTGCCCGTTGATCGTTTTTTGTCTGCGGAAACGGTTTTTTTGTTGTATTAAATCGGTAAAGCGCTTGCGATGCGGCCCCGGGACGGGTATAATCAATGAAAATCGAGCATGGGAGGATGGTTTCGATGGAACTTGAAGTGATCCGCCGTCAGGACCCCGAGATTACCGCGGCGATTGAGCAGGAGCTGGAGCGTCAGCGGACGCATATTGAGCTGATTGCCTCCGAGAACTTTGTGTCCCCCGCCGTGATGGCGGCGATGGGCACCTGCCTGACGAACAAGTATGCCGAGGGCTATCCGGGACACCGGTACTACGGCGGCTGCCAGTACGTGGACGTGGTGGAGAACCTGGCCCGCGACCGGGTGTGCCAGCTCTTTGGCGCGGAGCATGCCAACGTGCAGCCCCACTCCGGCGCCCAGGCGAACACGGCGGTGTACTTCGCCATGCTGACCCCCGGCGACACCGTGATGGGCATGAACCTGAGCCACGGCGGCCATCTGACCCACGGCAGCCCGGTGAACCTGAGCGGCAAGTACTTCAACTTCGTGCCCTACGGCGTGAATCCGGACACGGAGCGCATCGACTAT
>JAEDKS010000055.1 GCA_016295665.1 Clostridia bacterium | reverse complement strand
TGGCATAGACGGTCACGGTTGCCGAAGTAAGGGTTGTTGCTCCCTGCGTTGCCGTCACATACACCGACACGTTGCTGCCATCAAGGACAGGTGTGTAGTTCACACCCGTGGCACCCGCGACAGCGGAGTCGTTCAGATACCACTGATAGCTCCATTCGTCCGTCGTGTCGGACAGTACAGCCGTCAGCGTTTCGCCCTGCACATGGGTGTCATCGTTGGTGATCGAGTTGTCATCCGTGATCCTGATACTGATCTCCTCGGACAGCAAAACAGGTGTGCCGGGGTTCTGTACCGGGGCCTGCACCGCCCCAGGGCCGGGCGTTACCTCCACGCCGGGGTTGTTCTGGCCCGGATCGTCCAAATCCGTGCCCGTGGCAATGCCGGTGGCGTCTGCCAAAACGGCTGCGGGCATCATGGTCAGCAGCAGTCAGATGGTCAACAGCAGGCTCAGGGTTCGTTGCATCATCGTTCGCATACGTAGTTCCTCCCCCAATGGTCTCGGGTGGTTTGGTTCACGCTTTATTATTGCGGATGTTTTCCACTTTTGCAATAGACTGTGCGCGAATTACTCGCGACTGTGTTCGAATTGTTGATGACAACCCCTGCGAATGGGATGAGTGGCTCCCTGCACCCCCGCCGCCCGGGCCGCGCAGCACCAAACCGCGCCGTATCCCAGCGCCAGACAGAGGCTCACGCTGCCCAGCAGCGCTTCCATGGGCCAGCCCAGACGCGCCCCCAGCACGCCGCAGCCCAGCGTCATCGCCGCCATCATCCCCTGCAGCGCCAGCTCCTGACGCTGCCTGCCCGTCAGCTGCAGACTGCCCGCCACGGTGCTCGCCACGAGCCGCGCCGCCAGCATGGGCACCATCAGCCGGGCCATGGTGCCGCAGTCGGCCCAGCGCGCCCCGTACAGGAGCCGGAACGCCCCGGGCGCCAGCAGCACCACCGCCGCGCTCATCGCCGCCGCCGCCAGCGCCATGAACACGCTGACCCGCCGGAAGGGGCGCCGAAACTGCCCCGTGCGGTGGTATGCGTCGCCCGCCTCCCGGAAAAACACCCGGGACATGCTGCCCGACAGCACATTCAGCGGCAGACTCAGCGCCTTGTTCGCCATGGTGTAGCACCCCAGCGCCGCCGGCCCGGACAGCGCCTCCAGCAGCAGCGGTATCAGCTGATACGCGAAGCGGTTGGCAAAGGCGGCGGGCGTGGCGTAGAGCGCCTGACGGCGGTGTGTGCGAATGGCGCTGTGCATCGCCTCCCGGGGAATGGCCCGCATCTCGGGCAGCAGGCGCAGCAGCGGCCCCGCCTGACGGTACACGCCGCACACCAGCCCCAGACAATGCCCCAGCACCAGTCCCCAGGCCCCACAGCCCAGCGCGCCCAGCACCACCGACACCGCCGCCTGTGCCAGCGCCCGGGCGACCGTGACCCCCGCCATCAGCCCGTAATCGCGGCTGCGGTTGTTCCAGCTGTCCAGCACGCCGATGAGCCCTCGCAGCCACAAAAGCCCCAGCATGGGCACCGCCAGCAGCAGCGTTTCGCCCCGCAGCAGGTGATACACCGCCGCGCAGCCCAGCGCCGCCACCGTCCCCACCACCGCCACAAACCGCAGGCACACCCGGCATAGCGCCAGCGCCCGCATGGTGGACGGCTCCGTGACCAGCATCGCCTCATACCGAAGCGACAGCACGCCGCCGAACATGCCCTCCACCGCCAGCACCAGCGCGTACAGCCCCATCTCCTCCGGCGCGAACAGCCGCGCATACGCCAGCGACGCAAAAAAGCTGACGACCTGCGCCGCCGCCGCGCCGGAAGCCAGCTGTCCCGCAGCGCGCAGCATGCCGGAGCGCGGGCTGCCAGAGCGAAGGCGGTGCATGGTCGTCATCTCCCGACTGAACGTGATAAAAATATAGAGGTTCTCCAAAGCTGGGGGCCGCGCCCTCCGTCAGTCATCCCAGCCGGTGACGCTGCACAGCACAGTGCCGCCCAGCTCGTCCCCCACCAGCAGCGTCTTGCCCGCGCACCAGTCCGCCAGGGCCAGCGCGGGGTCGCGCAGCTGCTCGGGCAGGGTGACGGCGGTCAGGCCGCCCTTGTCCAGATTGAGCAGATACATGGCGTTCTCCCCGTCCTCCACGCCCCACAGCAGCAGATACAGTCCGCCGGGGCTCAGCTGCACCCAGCGGAGGGTGACGGGATACTGCGCCTCGTCCGTCAGCGCGCCCAGCGCCTCGGCGGGCAGGTTCTCCACCACACTCTCCCGAACCGGTGAGAAGCAGCTGACCCGGTCGATGACAAAATCCTTCCCGTCGGGGCTGACCACGGAGAAGGCCATTTGGCCCTCCGCCGTCGTGCCGCCGACGATGCACAGCGCGGTCTGCGCCCGGTAGGACAGGCTGCAGGCCGTCATGCCCGAGGGGGCGAAATCCGCCACCACCCGCACCTCCCAGGGCTGCCCGGCGTTCACCTGCTCCAGGCACAGCAGCCGGTTCTCCCCGAGCACCAGGTATTGGCTCTTGGTGGTGCGGAACATGGCGCCCTGCACCCGCTCCCCGACAGCCAGCACCATCTCCTCCGCGTCCCCGGAGAACACCCGGCGGCAATAGAGCGTTGAGCCCGCCTCGCTCGCCCGGGCATAGTAGAGCGTGGTCTGATCCGCGTTGAAGCAGGCGCTCAGCACCGCGTCCATCCGCTCCACCCGCGCCTGCGCCAGGTCGATGACGTAGCACGCGTCCTCCCCGCGATAGCAGCAGTAGCGGCTGTTCGGTGACCAGGCCATGCGCCGGGAGCACCCCGGCACCATCGCCTCCGCCGGGATGTCCACCGGCGTCACCTTGCCGTCCCGCAGCACCTGCACCCCGCTGTCCGCCTTCAGCAGCGCGCTCTGGTTATCCGGCGCCAGCGCCAGCACCTGTGTGCCGGCCCAGGGATGCTCGACGATCTTCAATTCCTCCACCGCGTCCAGCGCCGCCGGCTCATTCACCTTTCGCACCAGCGTCTGCTCCGAGCCGCAGCCCCCCAGCATCACCGCCACCGCCAGCAGCATCAGCAGCAGACCGACTCTCCCGGTTTTCTTCATGCTTGTCCTCTTTGCTTTTTCATATTTGGCGCCTGCCCGGCTCACTCCAGCGGCAGGGCCCAGATGCACACGGCATACCCGGGCACCGTGCCGGTCACTTGCCCATCCCGCACCGCGCACGCCTCCCCGGTCGGCACCACCCGATCCGGCGCGGCGAAGGTGTTCTGCGCATTCGGCTCCCCGCTCAGCCGGGTCACCGTGCCCTCGCCGTCCGGCACGCCCTGCAATTCGAGCGTGACCTCGCAGTCCTCCCCGGACAGGTTCACCAGCTTCACATACAGCGTTTCGCCCTTCCGGGTCGCCACCTGATACACATCGCCGCTTCCATTCCATTCGCTGTCCACCACCTGCTCTCCTGCCGTGGTGGCAAACATCTGCTGCACATAGTAGTTCGGGGTCAGCAGCACCTGCGTGGCGCTAAACCAGATCAGGTCGGGCGTCCACTGCTGCATGCCCTCCCGGGCCAGGAGCGGCGCGTAGCAGCACATGCTGACCACATCGCTGTTCCGCTCAATGCCCGTCAGGTACGCCGCCTCGCACAGCGCGCTGTAGAGGTTGTTGGGGCGCCTGCCGGACACGGCCTCCTCGTGGGCCGCGTACTCGCCCAGGAACACCTTCGTGTCCCGGGAATAGGTATCGTACCGCTTCACATGGGCCGGGAACCAGTCGCTGTCCATGTAGTAGTGCTCGTCCACCAGGCTGTCGGGGAACCGGGCGCGGATGGCGCTCCAGCTGGCGCCGTTGTCCGCCACGGGGCCCGCCGCCACGATGGTGGTGATGTCGGGCCACGCGGCCTTCACCGCCTCGCTGATGACCTCATAGCGGTTGAAGTACACGTCGCCCCAGTTCTCGTTGCCGATGGCGAGGTAGCGCAGATCGAAGGGCTCCGGATGGCCCATCTCCGCCCGCAGCGCGCCCCACGCCGTGTCCGTGCCGCCCCGGGCGAACTCGACGAGATCCAGCACGTCCTGCACATACGCGTCCAGCTCCGCCATGGGGATGGGCGCCTCCCGGGTTTCCCGGGCCTGACAGAGCAGCCCCGCGTGCACCACGGGCAGCGGCAGCGCGCCGATGGCCTCCGCCAGGCAGAAGTACTCGTAGTAGCCCAGCCCGTAGGACTGCATGTAGCCCCAGGTGTTGTAGTTCTCCCGGCGCTGCTCCACGGGGCCCACGGTGTCCTTCCAGTTGTAGAAGTTGCTCCGGTAGTAGGAGCCCTCCGCCACGCAACCCCCCGGGAAGCGCAGGAAGCTGGGCTGCAGCGCCGCCATGGCCTCCACCAGATCGCTGCGCAGCCCGCCGCCGGGCCAGTCGCTGCCGAAGCGCTCCTGCGGCATCAGGGACACCATGTCCAGATCCACCTCGCCCGTGCCCTCAAAGGTCAGGAGCAGGAAGGCGCTCTTGCCCTCCGCCTCCTCCAGCGCGGTCAGCACGCCCGTGTGCTTCTCCCACGCCGCCCCGGGCGTGAAGGACACCGTGTCCGACAGCATCTCCCCGGTGCGCAGGCAGAGCGCCGCGCTGACCGTGCCCGCATAGCCCCGGTCGCGCAGGTACAGCGACACGTCGTAGCTCGCGCCGCCTGTGAGCGGAATCCCGCCTGCGATGGCGGTGGCGCCATAGCCCCCGTTGCCCGCGGTGTAGCCGCTGCTCTCCACGGTCACGCGGACGTAATGCAGGTTGTTCTCATGCAGGGGCTCCTCGTCCATGAGCGAAATCTTGCCCTTGCCCGTGGACAGGAAGCGGAAGGTCCAGCCGGTGTAGTGGTCAAACCGCTGGGGATTGAGCAGGTTCTCATACTCGAAGGAGCGGTTGTCCAGCAGCTCCGCGTACAGACCGCCGTCCGCCGCGTGGTTGATGTCCTCGAAGAACAGGCCGTAGAGCGTGTCGCTCATCTCCGCCCGCACCTCCGAGGGGTTCACCCGCAGCGTGCTTCCCTCCGCCGCCGCGCTGCCCACCGCCATCATCAGGCACAGCAGCCAGCCGATTCCCGCCACCAGATGTCGCTTCATGTTGCCTTCCTCCTGTCGTTTCGTCCGGTTGTCCCGTGACCTTCCGGAAAGAAGCGGCGTCCGCTTCCTTCCGGAAATCCGCCGGAAAAACCGGAGGGGAGAAGGGCGTGGTTGCCCACGCTCTCCTCCCCCATGCTGCCGCCGAAGCGGCGAGGACTTACGGCTGGCCGTAGACGGAGAAGAACACCTGCATGGTCTGATCGTAATACTCACGACCGGTGGTGTTCAGGTCATCCACATAGTCCCACAGGTTGATCGCGTTGGCGTTGATCGCCGCCTCGATGCCGGTGTAGCCGTTGAAGTCGGAGCCATGATAGTAGTTTGCAATGAAGCTGTTGAAGCCGGGGATCGTACGACCGCCGAAGGTCACGGGGTTGGTGCAGTTCGCCAGGAAGCCCTCCCAGTCGCTCCAGTACACGTCGCCAGCAGCGGTCTTGAGCTCGGGCATGATGGCAGCCATCGCCGCGATAACCTCGTCATCGGCAACCATGGGCATGGAGCCGGGCACGCGATAGATGGGATCGCCAGCCTCGTTCAGGATGTTGGGATACAGCTCGGCGCGGGCCAGCCAGCCGTCCTTGCCCCAGGTCAGGAACTTGGCGACCTCATAGGCCTCACGGGGATGCTCGCAGGTGGCGCTGATGGAGATGAAGTCAACCCAGGAGAAGCGGCCCGCGTTCTCCACGCCGTCGCCGGCGGGGATGTTGTAGGGCACCATGTTCACGCCGCGCTCCAGGCAGTAGGCCTGGGTGTAGATGTTGTTCAGGGTCCAGTAGGCGTCCATCTGGATGGCCACATGACCGGACTCGCCGGGCCACAGGTTGTCGGGCACCACAGCCAGGTACTCGTCGCTGCCGCCGATGGCCTGATAGCCCTTGCGCGCATACTCGCTCTGCAGCTCCATGCACTCGGCCCACACCTCGAAGTCATAGCTCTCGCCGTTCCAGCCGAACTCGCCCTTGGAGTTGTCCACCAGGGACAGGGGGCCGCAGGTCACGGGGCCCATGAAGAAGTTGTAGCCCCAGATGCCCTGGGAAGGATCGGACATGGTCTCGATCAGCTCGCACATATCCTCCCAGGTCCAGTCCTGACCGGGCAGATCCACGTTCAGCTTGTCGAACACGCCCTTGTCCAGGTACACCACGGCGGGCAGGTTCTCACCGGGCATGAAGAAGCAGCGCTCGCCGTCCACATAGCCGGCGTTCTGCAGGGAGGGATACAGCTTGGTCACGTACTCCTCGTCGTTCTCCACCAGGTCGGTGATGTCCATCATCATCTGGTTGGACAGCAGGGGATCCAGGTCAAGCCAGAAGAACACGTCCGGCAGCGCACCCTCCGCCGCCATGTTCAGCAGCGTGGCGCTGACGTCGCCGGTGGTGGTGTACACCAGCTCGATGGTGATGTTGGGATGCTGCTCCATGAACTTGTCCGCCAGGGCCTGCGTCAGCTCATAGTCGTCCCAGGTCATGAAGGTCACGGTGATGGGATCGGTGGTGTTCAGCTCGGGCATGTTGTACGCGCCCTCCGCCACGGCGGGCAGGGACAGCATGGTCGCCAGCATGACCAGCACCAGGAACAGGGATACCTTCTTCATACAGGATACCTCCTTTTTGATTTATCAAAAGCCAAAGCCGGCCTTGATACAGGGGAAAGCGGCAACCCGCGGTTTACTCGCCGGTGATGCCCGCACGGTCCACGGACTCGACGAACTGCTTCTGCAGCACGAAGTAGAAGATCAGCATGGGCAGAATCGCCAGCATGGTGCCCGCCATCTTCATGGCCTCGCTCAGCTTGTCCACGGAGGTGGAGCCGCCGGCGGAGGCCGCCGAGGTGGCACCATAGCTGGAGTCGAACTTGCTCAGCTCGATCATCAGCGTGGTCAGGCCGATGTTGCGGTTGGAGATGGCCTCGCGGCCCAGATACTCGCGCACCAGGTAGGTGTCGTTCCAGTACCACACGAAGGAGAACAGGGCGACGACCACGATGGCGGCGGTGGACAGCGGCACGGCGATGCGGAAGTAGGAGTAGAAGTGGCCCGCGCCGTCGATCTCGGAGGCCTCGATGAGGGACTTGGGCACCTGATTGTGGAAGTTCCAGAAGATCAGGATGCACAGCGAGCTCTTGAAGCCCTGCCCCAGCAGCGCCGTGAGCAGGAACGGCTTCACGGAGCCGTCCGCCAGGCTCCAGGTGCGGAACAGCAGGTAGTTGGGCAGCGAGGTGGTCTGCGTGGGCAGCAGGAAGGACAGCACCAGAATGCCCATCCACAGCATCTTGCCCGGGAAGTTGTACCGTGCGAAGCCGTAGCCCACAAAGGAGCAGACCAGCACCTGCGCGATGGTGGGCAGCACCGCCAGCACCAGGTTCTTGTACAGGCTGTTGCCGTAGTCCATGACGAGCATGGCGTCCTGATAGTTCTTCATGTTCAGCTGGCTGGGAATCCACTTCACGGAGGTATCCAGCAGATCAGCCTTGCCCATCAGGCTGCGGGACAGCATGTACAGCACGGGATACAGGTAGATGAAGGCAATGGTAATCAGCAGCACGTAGATGACGAGGCTTGCCAGCAGGCCGCGCTTCTCCGCGTTGCCCAGCAGCAGCTTCTTCGTGGACTCCCGGCGGGCAGCCTTCTTCTGCTCCGGCGTCAGGACCCTGCCCGAGGGAGAGGCGCTGGCCTTTTTCACTTTCTTGCTCACTTCGCCTTCCTCCTTTCACCCTTGGCAGCCATTCGTTCGGTCTTTGCCATGAATTTGTCGTGGTGCCGGGCAGCCTTCGCAGCCTGCTGCTGCTTGCGCTGCTCCTCGCGGGCACCGCGGCTCTCCTCGTACTTGACCTTCCTGTCGCTCTTTTCCCGCAGCAGCAGGAACACCAGCAGCAGGATCACGATGATGACCACGGTGTAGATCCAGCTGAAGGCCGCGCCGTAGCTGTAGCCCTTGGTGGCGCTGTAGGTGGCGTCGTAGATCATCTGGATAACCGCGTTGCTGCCGCCCGTCGCCAGGGTGACCACGGTGTAGATGGAGCAGAGCAGGATGATGGAGCGGACGTTGGGCAGGGTGATCTTCCAGAAGGTCTCCCAGGCGTTGGCGCCGTCGATCTTGGCGGCCTCGTACATGGTGGTGGACACCTTCTGCAGACCCGCCAGGAACAGCAGAATCTGAATGCCCGCGTTCCACAGAATCAGAATCAGGGAGGAGAACAGGTCGTTGATGGGCTCCGCCACGAACTCCGGCAGGTTCGACAGCACGGAGGAGATGGCGTCGGTTCCCACCATGGGCACGCTGGCGACGCCCTGGGCGGTCAGCATGTCCATCACGGGGCCGGTGGCGATGATCACGGGCAGGAAGAAGATCAGGCGGAACAGGGAGCGTCCCTTGATCTTGCTGTTGAGCAGCAGCGCGATGATCAGCGCGAAGGAGATGATGATGGGCAGCTGCAGCACCAGGCTGATGGCGAACTCCGCCAGCACCACCGGCAGGTTGATTTCGGTGGCGAACACCTTGCTGTAGTTGCTGAACAGGCCGTCCTTCAGCGGGGTGATGACCATGCCCACCAGCTGCAGGTCATTGAAGGAGAAGATGAGCGAGCGCACCATGGCGTAGAGGAAGAAGATGCTCACGCCCACCAGCCACGGGGAGATGAAGATGTAGCCAAAGACCCATTCCCGCAGCGTACGTTTCGTCAGATGATGCTTGTCATGGGGATTCTTGACTTTTGCCACGGTCACTCGCCTCCTTCCTTCACCGCATAGCTCATGGCTGCCACCGTGACGCCGTTCAGCGTCAGCTCCTCCTCACCGTAGTTGAGGTAGACCTCCGTGCCGTTGGACCAGGTGACGTGGATCATGTCGCCCACCATCTCGTGTCCCACGATGGAGGCATCGCCCAGCCTCTCATGCAACGCGCCCAGCTCCTGGCTCCACTGAACGATCATGTCGCCGTAGAGCTCGTAGCGGCTGGAGTAGATGTTGGAGGAGTTGGTGTTCTTCAGCTCGATGGGATCCTCCATGGTCAGCAGGAACGAGGGGCGGATGCCCTGCTCCACCAGGCGCAGGAAGAAGCGGTTCGTGTTGGCCTGGAAGTTGGTGTACTCCGCGTAGCAGGGAATTTTGCCCGACAGGGCGATGGCCAGGAAGGGCACATCACAGGTGGTGAAGATGTAGTCCGAGCCGGTGATGGGCAGGTCGCTCAGGCTGGTGGCGTAGCGCCACAGGTAGGCGTTGGCTGCGCTCAGGCGGGTGTTCATGCTCTGGGAGGCCGTTTCGCAGATGCTGCCGTAGCACGCCGCCATGGACACGGAATCCCGCACGGTGTTGTTCTCGTAGTAGTCCGACAGGAAGGAGGTGATGCTCACCAGCGACACGCCCTCCACGCCGCCCTGATGGAACTTCTCCAGCACGCTCTGCCCGATTTCCAGGCTCTTGGAGGGGGTCAGGTAGTACATGGTGGCGTACACCTTGCCGTAGGTGGAGCGGTACCAGGTCTGGCTGTCCACCTTCTTGAAGGCGCTGTAGCTCAGCACGGGATGGGTGTCGGCGTTCATCCGCAGGAAGTCGGCCTCCAGATACACGTCGATCTTCCGGCTCGCCGCACCCTCCAGCAGGGTCTTGAGGCCGCCGCTGCCGCCCAGGGCGCCTGCGGGGTTGAAGTCATCGGTGGGCAGGGCCGCGCTCAGGCCGCCCTCCTGCCAGCCGCGGAGCACCACGCTCAGGCTGCCGGCGCCCTTTTCCTTCAGGTCTGCCAGCATCGCGGCCGCCTCCTCGAAGGTGGTCATGACCACGTTCTGCTTGCCCAGCACGAAGTTTTCCTTCTCCAGCCCCAGCACGTCCAGCTCCACGTCGAAGCCGTCCAGCTTCGCGCCGGCGAAGGCGCCGTGCTCCTCCAGGTAGTCCCGGTAGGCCACCGCCATGCCGGTGTAGTTGGCCTCGTCCCCGGAGAGGAACAGGAAGTGCTGCACGATGTCAAAGCTGCGCAGCTCGGGCAGGCGGGCATCCATGCCGCCGGCGCCCGCCGCCGCGCCCATCATCTGGGTGAAGCGGTAGCTGTACTCGTACAGCGCGCTGGTGCGGTCGTAGGACAGGTTCACGGCGCCGTTGGGATAGGCCCTGATGCTGGCGCCCAGATCGCCCTGCTCAATCACGCCCAGGAAGGCGATGCCCTTCTCCGTGTGCGCCATGCCGAACACCGGCATGATGTCCGGCTCGGTGCTGACGGTGGTCGCGCTGTTGCCGGCATCGTTCTTGTCGTCCTTGATCTTGCTGCCGTACACGGGGGTGTCGTAGTACAGGCTGCGATAGCGCTTCTCGTTGTCCTTCAGCTCAATCAGCGCGCCCTGTCCGTCCGGCACCAGCATGTAGCCGGTGTCCTCGCCCCGGTAGCTGGCACCCATGAAGGGGAACAGCGTCAGGGTGGACAGGCTGTAGCTGCCGTAGAGCTCCTGCCGGATGTCCTCCCGGGGCACGGTCACCTTCAGGTCATTCCCCTCCAGCTCCACCACCACCGAGAAGCTGATGCCCAGGTTGGTGTAGCTGATGGTGGCCTTGAAGCCGTTCGGAATGGTGTAGTCATACTCGATGGTATGCACCTGGGTATTGCCGGTGGAGATCAGGTCCACGGTCTCCTGCGAGATGCTGGAGGAGCCGATGGCCAGATACTGCATCACCACGCCGCTCTGCGCCTGACCCAGGGCGGAGGAGGAGATCGTGGAGGCATCCTCCACGGCGGAGAACATCAAGGCGCCGTTTGCCCGGCTCTCCACCACCACGGACATGCTCTCCTCCCGCAGGTAGAGGTTGTATTCGCTTCCCTCCACCACCAGGCGGTAGGTGTCCGGCACGCCCTCGGGCAGGGCGGGTGCCGCGTCATCGGTCGCCTCGGCCTCTCCGGCGGTTTCCCCGGCGGCCTCCGCGTCCCCGGATGTCTGGGCTGCCTCGGGCACCTCGGCCCCGGCATTGCCGCCCACCTCCTCCGCCACCGCGGCGGGCAGGAGCGTGAGAAGCAGTGCAAGCAGCAGGCAAAGGAGCTTATACCTTCTTAACAAAGCGATACACCACCTCTCCGTAAATCGACGCCAGGAAGTCAACGAGCTGGGAAATCAGCACGTACAGCACGAACATCAGGCACACCATGACCAGCACCGTGAAGGCGGTGATGATGATGGTGGACAGGGTCTGCTTGAAGGAGTAGTCGTTCATGTACATGATCACCAGCACGATCAGCACCACCGTCCAGCCAATGGAGACGAAGTTGATGAGGGTGATGAAGAACTCCTCATTGTAGGTCAGCACATTGGACAGGAGCAGGTTGATGGGCTGGAACACCAGCATGGGGGCCAGCGCGTAGGCGCCGCCGATGAACAGATCCTTCAGCCGGGCCTCGCCCTCGCGGATGGTGCACACCAGATAGCAGCAGATGACCAGCATCAGGAACACGCCGAATACCAGCACCGCGTCGTTGAACAGCTCGTAGTACCCGTCCGGCGTACTCTTGAACAGGAAGCCGGAGAAGTACTTGTTCAGCACGAACTCCACGAAGAAGATCAGCATCACGACACACGCGCTCAGCCAGCCGGCCTTGCCCTCGCGCTTGATGCCGTAGCAGCAGTCGTAGGGATTGCGCAGCATGTGCAGACAGAAGCCGGTCTGCCGGACGTACTTCAGGCCCGTGAACCAGCGCCATGCCTTGCCGATGGGGTCCAGGAAGTGGAAGCGCCGGTTCAGCCGCTTGATGACCTGCCATGCCACGATGATGACGACCAGCCAGATCAGCACGGTGCCCAGGTAGTCGTGCATCATGGTGGAGCGCTGCTCCCAGAAGGCATCGGAGTAGCCGTTGTAGTTGCCGCCGTTGCGGAAGGCGTCCATGGCCTCCTCGAAGTTGTTTTCGCGGTAGAGCGCCTCGCCCAGACCCACGCTGGCGTAGGTGAACATGGAGTTCATGCGCAGCACCTGCGTCCAGGGCGCCTTGGAGGCGGCGTACTTGCCGTCCTTGAACAGGGTGTAGGCCTCATGCACCAGGTTGGTGAACTCGGTGGGCTGCAGCACCTGAATGCACTTCTGCTGGGAGTCCAGCACATACAGGTTGTAGTCCGCGTCCACGGCAATACCCGTGACCGTGCTGAAGTTGCCGATGCGGGTGGTGCCGGTGGAGCCGAAGTAGAACAGCAGGTCGCCCTCGGAGGAGTACTCGATGATGGTGCCGCTGTTGGTCACCGTGAAGATGGAGCCGGAGGGATGCACCGCCACGGCAGCGTTGGTCTCGCCGTCGTTGCGCACCCACGCCTTCACGTTCAGGGTGTTGGTGCCCGCCACATTCAGGCGGCGCAGCACCCGGAAGTCATCGGCGGGGCTGACGGTGTAGACCATGCCCTTCTCGTCGATGGTCAGGTTGGTCACCGACGGGGGCACCACGCTGCCCAGCAGGCTCAGCTGCTCGTCCGAGAGCACCTGCTGCATGATCGCCATGACGAAGGACACGGACGAGGTGTTGGCACCGTAGTAGCCCAGGAACTCGCCGTTCTCGTCGTCGCCGGCGGGCGAGATCTGCACGATGCCGTTGGTGCTGCCCTGGCTGGCGATGTACAGGTTGCCGCGCTTGTCCAGCACGACCTTGTTGGGCTTGAAGGGCGCATCGCCGTACAGGGGGTGATCGGGCTTGGTGAAGGTGCGCAGCACGTTGCCATCCTGGTCAAAGGCCACCACCTGGTTGCCGTTCTGGTCGGCAACGTACACGTTCAGGTTGTCATCCACGAACACGCCATAGGCGGAGCGCAGGGTTTTCTTGCTTCCGATGGTCTTGATGAGCTCGCCCTTGGGAGAGATCACCAGCACGTACCTCTCGCCGTTGTCGGCGATGTACAGGTTGCCGTCGGGGCCCAGGCGCATGTCCTGCGGGTCGTCCAGGGTCACGTCCCCGAAGTCCGTCATGTAGCGCACGGGCTCATAGGCGGTCTGGGTTTCCACCAGCTGGGGCGTGGTGCCGACGGTATAGGTTCGGTAGGGCGTCGCGGCCTGTGCGGGCACCACAGCCAGCATCAGCACCAGCAGCACCACCAGGAAGGAAAGGACTCGTTTCATCTTCATCCTCCTTGCTCCTCCTTACTTCAGGCCGCTGTGCGCCATGGTATCCATCACGTTGCTCTGCAGGATGAT
>JAEDKS010000054.1 GCA_016295665.1 Clostridia bacterium | reverse complement strand
CTTCAGCCCCAGCTGCTCGTTGACCTCCCGGTAGCGCTGCACGAAGGCGTCGTACATCTCCCGGCCCGGCTTGCCCATCTTCTCCAGCACCGCCGGGCACACGTGCTCCGGCGCCACCTTCAGCTGCCCGGAGATGTGGTGCCGGCACAGCTCCTTCAGGAACGTGGGGTCGGGATCCGCCATGATGTAGTCATAGCGCAGCCCGGAGCGGATGAACACCTTCTTCACCCGGGGCAGCGCCCGCAGGCGTCGCAGGATGGTGATCAGCTCCTCGTGGCTGACCTGCATGTTTTTGCAGGGCTTCGGGAACAGGCACTGACGGTTTTTGCAGGCCCCGCACTTCAGCTGCTTCTGGCAGGCGGGCTGCCTGAAGTTCGCCGTGGGGCCGCCCACGTCATGGATATAGCCCTTGAAGTTCGGCAGGGTGGTCAGCAGCCGCGCCTCCTGCTCGATGGACGCCACGCTGCGGGACTGTATGATCCGGCCCTGATGGAACGTGATGGCACAGAAGCTGCAGGCGCCGAAGCAGCCCCGGGTCGAGGCGATGGAGAACTCCACCTCCTGCAGGGCGGGAATGCCGCCGTCCCGGTCGTACATCGGGTGCCACCGGCGGGTGTAGGGCAGCTCGTACACCGCGTCCAGCTCCTCCCGGGTCAGGGGCAGGGAGGGCTCGTTCTGAATCAGGTAGCGATCCGTGTCCTGCTGCTGGCACATGCGCCTGCCCCGAATGGCGTCCTGCTCCTCGTACTGGGTCAGGAACGCCTCGGCATACCGGTGCCGGTCGCGGCTCACCTCCTCGTGGGAGGGCAGCTGAATGCAGCCGCTGTCCGGCACGCGGCTCATGTAGCAGATGCCCCGGATGTGCCGCAGCTCGGCGGGATTCATGCCGTCCGCCACCCAGTTGGCGCACTCCAGAATGCTCTTCTCGCCCATGCCGAACATGAGCAGCGTCGCGCCCGAATCCACCAGCATGGAGTGGCGCACCCGGTCATCCCAGTAGTCATAGTGGGAGAAGCGCCGCAGGCTCGCCTCCACGCCGCCGATGAGGATCGGCACGTCCCGGTACGCCTGCCGGATCCGGTTGCAGTACACGATCGTCGCCCGGTCGGGGCGCATCCCCGCCCTGCCGCCGGGGGCGTAGGCGTCCTCATGCCGGCGCTTCTTCGCCACGGTATAGTGGTTCACCATGCTGTCAATCACGCCCGCCGTGACCAGAAAGCCCAGCCTCGGCCTGCCGAACTGGGTGAAGGCGCTGGTGTCCTGCCAGGGCGGCAGGCACAGCATCGCCACCCGGTACCCCGCCTTTTCCAGAATCCTGCCGATGATGGCATGACCAAAGGACGGGTGATCCACATACCCGTCGCCGCACACATACACGAAATCCGGCACGTCCCAGCCCCGCTGCGCAACCTCTGCGGGCGTGACGGGCAGGAATGTTCTTCCAAGCTCCATGCTGCTTCCTCCACGGGGCGGCGCCTCTGCTGCCCCGCCCCTGTCTGCCTGTCCTGTCTATTGTAGAAGAAACCGCGCCATCTGTCAAGAAACACTTGCGGAAGCGCTTTCCCGCGTGCTATAATGGTATCACCAAAGAAAGGAGCGATGTTCCATGAGTCCCATTCCCACGCCCCACATCACCGCGAAGGAGGGCGACTTCGCCCGCACCGTGCTCATGCCCGGTGATCCGCTACGTTCCAAGTTCATCGCCGAGCACTTCCTCACCAACGCCCGCCTGGTCAACAACACCCGCGGCGTTCAGGGCTATACCGGCGAATACAACGGCAAGCTGGTGTCCGTCATGGCCTCGGGCATGGGCATGCCCTCCATCGGCATCTACTCCTACGAGCTGTTCAACTTCTACGGGGTGGAGAACATCATCCGCATCGGCTCCGCCGGCATCATCAGCCAGAAGCTGAAGCTGCGGGACATCGTGGCGGGCCTGAGCTGCTACACCAACTCCAATTTCGGCCGTCAGTACGGCTTTGACGGCAACGTGGCCCCCTGCTGCTCCTACAAGCTGCTCAGCGCCGCCATGGAGGCGGGCCGCCGCATCGGGCAGGAGCCCATCCCCGGCGCGCTGTACTCCTCCGACATCTTCTACGATGAGGCCGGCAACGCGGGCAAGCTGGAGAAGCTGGGAGTGCTGGCGGTGGAGATGGAGGGCGCCGCACTCTACCTGAACGCCGCCCGCGCCGGCAAGAACGCCCTGTGCCTGTGCACCATCTCCGACAACCCTGTCACCGGTGAGGAGCTGAACGCCGAGGAGCGTCAGAACACCTTCACCACCATGATGAAGATCGCGCTGGAAATCGCCTGAGAAGCGCGGGAGGAGGAAATGCCATGAACCGGTTCGCCCGTGCGCTGTCCCTGCTGACGGCGCTGCTGCTCCTGCTGGGCTGCGTGCCCGCGGCCTCTGCGGAGACCGCCATCGACATCTATGCCATGAACCCCGACCTCACCGCCCTGGAGGTGGTGCGCCTGATGGGCAACGGCATCAACCTGGGCAACACCATGGAGGCCTACGGACGCGTATCCCTGGGACTGAACGCCGACCCCACCGCCTATGAGACCTACTGGGGTCAGCCCGTCACCACCCGGGAGATGATTCAGGGCATGAAGGACGCGGGCTTCGACACCCTGCGCATCCCCGTGGCCTGGACGAACACCATGGACTTTGAGCATGATGACTTCACCATCGCGGAGAGCTACCTCGACCGGGTGGAGGAGATCGTGGTCTGGGCCCTGGAGGCCGGGATGTACGTAGTGGTCAACGACCACTGGGACGGCGGCTGGCTGGGCATGTTCGGCTCCGCCACCCCCGCGCTGCAGGAGCGGGCGCTGAACCTGTACACCGCGCTGTGGACGCAGGTCGGTGAGCGCTTCGCCAAATACGGCGACCACCTGATCTTCGAGGCCGCCAACGAGGAGTTCGGCAACCGCCTCAACGACACCGACTACGCTCCCGACAGCGGCACCCTGGACGAGGATGCCTGCTACCGGAAGGTCGCGGAGCTGAATCAGATTTTCGTCGATCTCATCCGCGCCCAGGGCGGCAACAACGCCCAGCGCTTCCTGCTCATCCCCGGCTACAACACCGACGTGGCCCGCACGGTGGATGATCGCTTCGTCATGCCCACCGACAGCGCGGAGAGCCGCCTGCTGCTGTCCGTGCACTACTACGATCCCTCCGGCTACTGCATCCAGGGCAGTCTGAACAGCTGGGGCACCACCAAGGACTACGACCAGATGAACACCACCCTGGCACTGCTGGAAAAGTATACCGCCCAGGGCTACGGCATCGTCATCGGTGAGTGCGGCGTGGTGGCTGCCGCTGACGACGGCGGGGTGCGGAACGACACGATCAAGTACATGACCAACCTCCTGAACAACTGCGATCTGTACGGCTACTGCCCGCTGCTGTGGGACACGAACTTCCTCTACCAGCGCAGCCGCTGCGCCATGATCACCGAGGACGTGGCGGAGCTGTACGCAAGCCGCAGCTTCGCGGCGCAGGCGGGGCTCAGCGAGGACGAGGTGAAGCAGGCCGCCCGGGACGCCATGGCCCTTGACGCCGCCAACGCCACCGAGGCCCTCGGCGCCGCCGAGAATCAGGCCATCGCCTGGATCATGTTCAACAGCGGCGACTGGTGCGCCATGTACAGCGTGGGCGACACCTACGATCCCACCCAGGTCACCGCCGGCGTGACCGCCACCGACGTGGAGGTCACGGGCCCCGGCACCTACACCGTGAGTCTGGACTTCTCCGGCTACGGCGACGGCTATGTGGTGGGCACCGCCTTCTCCGCCCTCGCCATCAGCAACGGTGAGCTGCTCTTCCCCGGCTGCCTGATCAACCTGAAGGAGATCAGCATCAACGGCGTGAAGTACCTGCCCAAGGGCCGCGCCTACACCACCTCCGACGACGGGAAGTGCACCCGGGTGAACCTGTACAACGCATGGGTGACCAAGCTCCCCACCAGCGCCCGCATCCAGGGCAACAACCTCACCGGCGCCACCCCCACCCTGCTCAACAACGACGACGAGGCCCTGAAGCGCATCGAAACGCTCGCTGTCACCTTCGAGCTGATCGTGCCCTGATTGGGCATCATAACCCCATCACAAAGGCTCCTGCCGGAGCGACACGCTTGCCGGCAGGAGCCCTTTTCGTCTGTCTCCAACGCGTTTACTTATCGAAGCGGAATCCGTAGAAGTCGAACTGACTGCCCGGCAGGAACACGAAGGACACCTTGCACACCCCCGGCAGCACCCGGATGCGGAAGGTCTGCTCCTCCCGCGCGCCGCTCTGCCGGAAGCTGCACAGCTCCCGCAGCTCGTCCCCCGCGTCGTTCTGCATCAGCACGGTCACGGGATTCTCCGGCAGGGGCGTGGCGCCGTCCAGGGTCAGCGACGCGGTGTCCGCGCTGCCAAAGTCCATGCCATCATACACCAGACTCACGTTGTTGCCGATGGACAGGATGCCCTCCCCGGTGCGGGTAAAGCTGTCGCCGTACACGGTATCCGCCTCCAGCGCGGACTGCGGCACCCAGGCGCGACTCTGCCTCGTGAAGGAGAAGCCCTTCAGATGCACCTTCACCCGCATGGTGAAGCAGATGGTCTCCACGCCCCTGAACCGCACGGGCAGACGGTACGTCTCCGCCTGGTAGGTGTTCCAGATGCTCGGCTTCTGATAGGGCAGCACCGCCACCTGCTCACCGCCGTTTCGCGGATCGCCGCGCCAGACGGTGATCTCGTACAGCTCCCCGTTCAGCGCGAAGATGGGCAGGGTGATCTCGTCGGAGCCCACGGGGCCGAAATCCACGTTCGTGAAGCCCACCAGGCTCTCGCCGTCCCGGGCAAAGCTGATGCCCTGCTCGTTGCCCGCGCTGATCTCACCCTCGTGCAGGTCGTACAGACCGCCCGCCACGAACGCGTAGGGATCCAGGTAGGGCTGTCCGACGCCCTCGATGAAGATCTCCTGCTGGCTGATGAGCCGGGTGTGGGGATACCCGTTGCGGCAGGTGCCCCGCAGGTAGATGGCGCCGTCCCCCAGCGCGGTCACGGTCACGGTGCCGTCCGCATTTCTGGTCACCTCCGCGCAGGGCGAGGCGATGCCCGCGCTGTTGGTCACCCGGAAGGTCAGCTCCTGCGGGTCGGCATCCTCGGGCAGGGTGGTGATCGCAAAGGTCACGCTGCGGTGCGCCGCGTCCAGATGCGTTGTGGACAGGGGCCGCATGTCGATGCGGCGTACCCACCTTTCCTGCCGCAGTGGGGCATCCTCAATGCGCTGCAGGCAGCTGATGCCCTCAAGCGGCGTTGCGGCCTTCACCGGCAGCTCCAGCACCGCCGGCGCAAGCCCGGGCGAGGTCACCTCCACCCGAACCGTGCCGGGCACATCGAGCGCCCCCACCATCACCAGCAGCCTGCCGCTGAACAAATGGCGCACGGTGGTCCGGTAGCCGTCCCGGTCGGTGGAATCGCCGTTGTCCACCCCCAGCAGGCGCCCCGCCCCCGTGACGGACACGTGCACGCAGTCCACCGCGTTCTCCACGCAGCGCCCCTCGCCGTCCAGCGCGGTCACGGTCACGAAGGTCATGTCGTGCCCATCCGCCAGCAGCCCCGCGTCCTCCGCCTCCAGATGCAGGCGCACGCTGCTGCCGAAGGAATGCCGCACATCCTCCGCGATCACCTTCCCCGCCGCGTCCCGGGCGATGGCCCGCAGCTCTCCGGGCTCATAGGGCACGCGCCAGATGGGCAGGCTCTCCTGCCACACCAGCGCCCTGACCTGCTTTTCGCCCAGCGAGCGCCCGTTGAGCAGCAGCTCGCAGCGCTCGCCGTTGGTCATCACCGGCACATCAATCAGCTCCCCCGGGTTCCAGTCCCAGTGGACGCCGATATGCGCCATGGGGGCCGGATTCCAGGCCGCCTTGAACTGGTAGTAGCCATCCTTGGGAAACACGGCGGTGTCCATGTGCCCGAAGTAGCAGGAGCGGGTGTGGTAGGGGGTGGGCTCACCGATGTAGTCGATGCCCGACCAGATGAACTGACCCATGGAGTAGGGCGTGTTCAGGTCGTCAACGATCATCTTCCGCAGGTCGCGGCAGCCCCAGGAGGAGGTGGAGTTGCCCAGAGCGGAGCACTGCAGATCCTCGTCCGAGAGGATGTTGGTGTCGATGGGGAATCGGTAGATGCCCCGGCTGGACAGGCTGGAGGCGGTCTCGCTGCCGTAGATCACCCAGTCGGGATGGGCCGCGTGATGCTCCTCGTAGTACTTTTCGCCGTAGTTGTAGCCCGCCAGCTTCAGGATGTCGGCGCAGTTCTGAGCGCCCTGCCAGGGCATGTAGTTGCTGCCGATGGTGGCCCGGGCGTTGCCGCAGGGATCGTGCTGCTCCACGAAGCCCCTGAGCATCGCCGTCACCTCCGCGCCCCGGGGCGAGGCGTGGGTATCCAGAATCTCGTTGCCGATGGACCACAGGATGACGCAGGGATGGTTGCGATCCCGCCGCACCCAGCTGGCGGCGTCCTCCGCCACATGCGCCGGGAAGAACCGGGCGTAGTCGTAGGGCGTTTTGGCGCCCTCCCACATGTCCAGGAACTCGTCGATCACCAGAATGCCCATCTCGTCGCACAGGTCGAGCAGCTGATGGGCCGGCGGGTTGTGGGTGGTGCGCAGCGCGTTGGCCCCCATCTCCTGCATGGCCCGCAGCTGACGCCGCGCCGCCTTCTCGTGGAACGCCGCGCCCAGGGCGCCCAGGTCATGGTGCAGGCAGACGCCATGGAGCTTCACGGGCGCGCCGTTGACGAACAGCCCCCGCTCCGGGTCGAAGGTCACCTCCCGCAGGCCGACGCGCTGCGTGATGGTCTGCCCGTCCAGCTTCACCTGCAGGGTGTACAGGCTGGGGCAGTCCGGGCTCCACAGCCGGGCGTCCTTCCCGTCCACCGTCAGCGTGCAGCACCAGCAGTCCGGCGTGTCCTCCGCAAAGGCACCGGAGGGCTGCGCCGACGCAAAGCGGACGTCCCCCGCCTCATCAAAGAGCTGAACCTCGGGGGCCCGTCCGGCACCGCCGACGACCTCCACGGACACATGGAGCTTCCATGCGTCCCCCTGCCGCTCGCTGTGGACGTACACGCCGTCCAGCGGCATATGGCGCCGGGGCAGCACGTGCAGGGTCACATCGCGGAAGATGCCCGCGCCGGAGTACCACCGGCTGTTGGGGCTCTGGTGGCGGATATGCACCAGCACCGAGTTCTCCCCGGCCTGGAGCGCCGGGGTCAGCACCGCGTCAAAGGCCGTGTAGCCATAGGCGTGGCTGCACACCACCTGATCGTTCACCAGCACGTCGCAGTCCATGTACACGCCGTCAAAGCGCAGGAGCCACACCAGCCCGAGCGCCTCCTCCGGCACCGTCAGGGTGCGGCGGTACCATCCGTCGCAGCTCTCATAGAGATCGTCCGTGTTGCCGATGAGAAAGTCATGGGGCAGATCCACCGGCACAAACGCCGCCTCCCGTGCCTCCTTCAGCGTGCTGCCCAGGGGGAGCTTGGCAAAGAACCATTCATCATTCAGTAAACGCTGCATCATATGCCTCCGGCTTCATGATCTATTGGTTGTATCCATTCAGGGAGCTCTGTCAGGTTCGCCCGCCAGCCCGCCGCGTCATTCCCTGCGGCTGTCCAGGTACGACCGCAGGCTCGGCACGATTTTGCCCTCGAGCGTCACGTCCGCCTCCGCGTGGAGCATGGACTGCAGGATGGCCTCCTCCGTCGCCTCGCCCACCGCCCGGAAGGGCAGGTTCATGTCGCTCTCGTTCAGGCAGCGCAGGGTCGTGAAGTGCCCCTCCGTCTGCCGGGGGGCGGTGGTGAAGCCCACCGCAATCTCGCCGCTGCCGTGCCCGATGTAGCTGCCCAGCCGCGCCATGCCCACGCTGCACCGGCGCAGCACCCGCTTCAGCTGCCGGGCGGTCAGGGGCAGGTCGGTGGCGACAAGGATGATAATGCTGCCCCGGTCACACTCGCTCAGCTCGCCCGGCAGACAGGCGGCGCGGAAGTCCGCCGACGCGCCGTAGTTGCTCTGCACCAGCACGCCCACGGTGAAGGTCTCCCCGTCCAGCTCCATCAGCCTTGACGCGGAGCCGATGCCGCCCTTCATGCCGTAGCAGATGGTGCCGCGCCCCGCGCCCACCGCGCCCTGCGCGAAGTCCGCCGACGCGGCGTCGATGGCGGCGCGCACCTCCCTTTCGCCCACCGGGCGGCGGGCGATATCGCTGATCTGGCTGTCGTTGCACTCGCAGACCACGGGGTTGACGCTGGTCAGCCGCACGCCGTCCCGCCGGCACAGGTCGATCATGTAGCTCACCATCGCATCGTGGACACGGCCCACGTTCAGCGTGTTGGTGATGGCGATGGGCGTCTCCAGGGTGCCCAGCTCGTCCACCTGCACGAGCCCCAGGGTCTTGCCGAAGCCGTTGAACACGCAGGACGCCGCCGTCAGCTTCGTCAGAAAGGGGTTCTCGCAGGGCGGCAGCACCACGGTCACGCCCGTGTGGCAGCTGCCCTCATCCACGGTGGCATGACCCACCCGGACGCCGGGGACATCGGTGATGAGGTTACGGGGGCCATGCTTCATGCGGCCTGTGGACAGGTTCATCGGAACGACTTCCTTTCCTCAACATAGGGATAAACTACACATTCGACCCGCATGGCGCATTTTCCTTTTCCGTATGCAGGATTTTCGCGATACCCGTCAAATTTTATATAAGATACTGTTTCTGAAAGCGAGGGATGGACGAATGAAGCATCGCCCCATCATCGGTATCACCCCCGGCCTCAGCGACGACGAGCGCCGCGTGACCACGCCCCGGAGCAAGATGGACGTGCTGCTGGGCTGCGGCGCCGTGCCCGTGCTTCTGCCGCTCACTTCGGACGAGGAGGCGCTCCGCACCGCGCTGTCGGCGGTGGACGGGGTCATGTTCTCCGGCGGCGGCGACCTGAACCCCCTGCTGTTCGGTGAGCTGCAGCGCCCCGGCTGCGGTGCCATCAGCCCCCTGCGGGACGAGATGGAGCTGACGCTCTGCCGCCTGCTGCTGGAGGACGGGCACAAGCCCGTGCTGGGCATCTGCCGTGGCCTTCAGGTCATGAACGTGGCGCTGGGCGGCGACATCTATCAGGATCTGACCGCCGATTTCCGCGGCACCCCCTTCCTGCACCGCCAGCAGCAGCCCTGCCGCTACCCCTCCCACCCCGTGACGCTGACGCCCGATTCTCCGCTGCGCTCCATCACCGGCGAGGAGCGCCTGCTGGTCAACTCCCTGCATCATCAGGCCATTCGCCGCCTGGGGAAGGGCTTCGTGTCCTGCGCGGAGGCGCCGGACGGTGTCATCGAGGCGGCCTGGCTGCCGGAGCACCCCTTCTTCCTCGGCATCCAGTGGCATCCGGAGTGCCTCTGGACGGAGGATTGCGCATCAAAAGCCATTTTTCTTGCGTTTGTGTCCGCCTGCGGTGAATAATTGTCGAAGGGTTTGCATTTTTTCAAGCCGAAATATGCAGAAAAAATACATCCTCCGACTTGACAAAACAGACGGTTCCCGGTATGCTACCAGTATGGTCCGGGCCCGGGAAGGGGCCGTGCCCGGGGCCTGTGCCGGCCCTGTCCGGCATCAGCTATCACAAGGAGGGTATAACCATGAAAAGGATGCTTGCCTTTGTCCTGTGTCTCGCCATGGTGCTGGCCTGCGTGCCCGCGCTGGGTGAGGGCGAGAAGGTGTACACCGCGCTGTACTCCAGCGAGGTTTCCACCCTCAACTATCTGACCACCTCCACCACCTGGGATCAGACGGTGGGTGCCAACGTGGTGGACTCCCTGGTGGAGTACGATTCCACCGGCAAGGTCATCCCCGGCCTGGCGGAGACCTGGGAGGTCAGCGAGGATGGTCTGACCTGGACCTTCCACCTGCGCAAGGGCGTGAAGTGGTATGACTACCAGAGCAAGCCCGTGGCTGATGTGACCGCCAATGACTTCGTCGCCTCCATGAAGTATGTTCTCACGCCGGACTACGCCTCCGCCATGGTGGGCAACCTGGACAAGATCAAGAACGCCAACGCCTACTATGCCGGCGAGGTCACCGACTTTGCCGAGGTGGGCGTCAAGGCCGTGGACGACTACACCCTGCAGTACACCCTGGAGAGCGCGGTGCCGTACTTTGAGTCCTGCCTGACCTACACCTGCTTCCTGCCCGCCTATGGCCCGCAGCTGGAGGAGCTGGGCGCGGACTTCGCCACCGACAACACCAAGATGTACTACTGCGGCGCCTTCATCCTGGCCGAGTATGAGCCCCAGGTCAAGCACGTCTACGTGAAGAACGTGAACAACTGGGACGCCGCCAACATCCACATTGACGTCATCAACCGCGTCTACAACGCCGAGGCCGGCACCGTCTCCCCCGAGATGGCCCTGCGCGGCGAGGTGGACTACGCCGACATCGACAACACCATCCTCGAGGACTGGAAGGCCGCCCATGGCGACATCCTGACCCGCGACCGCGTGGTGCCGGACTTCAGCTACTTCTACTGCTTCAACTTCGACCCGCACTTCGATGCCTCCTATGAGCCGGAGAACTGGCTGATCGCCGTGAACAACAGCAACTTCCGTCACTCCATCATGAAGGCCTTCGACCGCGTGTGGGCCATGTATGCCCTGGAGCCCGAGGATCCCGACAGCCTGGTTCAGAACACCATCACCCCCACCACCTTCTGCTCCGTGGACGGCGTGGACTTCACCGCGCTCGCTCCCTTCGAGGGCGTCGAGAATGACTTCTTCATCTGGGACGAGGCGGGCACCAGCCTGACCGAGGCCCTGGCCTACAAGGAGGCCGCTGTGGAGGAGCTGACCGCCGCGGGCTGCAAGTTCCCCGTGATCGTGCCCCTGACCTACAAGCCCAGCGACACCGACTGGGAGGCTGAGGCCAAGCTGCTGGAGCAGCAGCTGGAGGAGGCGCTGGGCACCGACTACATCGACGTGCAGCTGCTGCCCGGCACCGGCGAGTCCTTCCTGGCGAACCGCCGCAGCGGCAACTACGCCATGATGCGCTGCAACTGGGGCGCCGACTACGCCGATCCCGAGACCTGGACCGATCCCTTCCGCGTGGGCAACAACTACAACTTCATGGATCTGATGCTGGACAGCGACTTCGCTGAGACCAAGGCCATCCTGGAGAAGTACTACGCCGCCGTGGAGGAGGCCAAGGCCGAGACCGTTGACCTGTCCAAGCGCTACGAGCTGTTCGCCGTTGCCGAGCGCTACCTGATCGACAACGCCCTGGTCATCCCCTACAACCTGTCCGCCGCCTCCTATCAGGTGACGAAGCTGAACATCTTCGAGGGCGAGTTCGCTCCCTTCGGCATCAGCAGCCTGCGCTTCAAGTATCAGACCCTGTATGATGATTTCGTGACCGCCGAGCAGTATGAGGCCGCCTTCGCCGCCTGGCAGGAAGGCATCAACTGACGGAATCTCAGTACCCTTGCGCTCAGGGAGGAGGGAGCCCCGCGTTCCTGCGGGGTTTCCCTCCTTGTGTGTTTATCATGGCAGGCAGCTTTCAGCGGACCGAAACGGCTCCTCTCCCCTGCCCGCTGCAACCTGTCCGCCGTGCGACCCCATCCATTTGTGCTGAAGGAGGCCCCTGCGTGATCAAATATCTTGCGAAGCGGTTTCTCCGCTCCCTCGTAACGCTCTGTATCATCCTGACCATCGTCTTTATTCTGGTGCGTCAGATGCCCGTGGACGGCTATTTCCCCAACTACGACAAGATGACCCCGGAGCAGATTCAGAACGGTCTGACCGCCCTGGGGCTGGATCAGCCCATCCTCGTGCAGCTGTTCAACTTCTTCAAGGGACTGGTGCTCCGGGGCGATCTGGGCACCAGCTACATCTACCGCAGCGGCGTGCCCGTGATGCAGATTCTCGCACCCAAGGTGCCGGTATCCATCAAGCTGGGCTCCCTGTCGCTGATCGTGTCCCTGATCTTCGGCCTGCCCATGGGCACCCTGATGGCGAAGTACAAGGGCCGGTTCTTTGACCACCTGGGCACTGCCTTCATCGTGCTCATCGAGGCCGTTCCCGCCGCCGTGTACTACCTGTTCATCCAGTTCTACGGCACGCAGCTGCTGGGCATCAAGATGACCATCTTCGACGCCAACGACCTGGCGAATCCCCTGTACTGGATTCTTCCGGTGCTCTCCATGTCCCTGGGCAACATCGCCTACTATGCCATGTGGCTGCGGCGGTACATGGTGGACGAGAGCAAGAAGGACTACGTGATGCTCGCCCGCATCAAGGGCGCCAGCGAGAACCGCATCATGTTCCGCCACGTGTTCCGCAACGCCTTCGTGCCCATGGCCCAGTACATCCCGACCTCCTTCCTGAACACGGTCATCGGCTCCATCTATGTGGAATCGCTGTTCGGCATTCCCGGCATGGGCGGCCTGCTGGTGGACGTGGTCAAGAACCAGGACAACACCATGGTGCAGGCCATCGTGCTGCTGTTCGCCTGCGTGGGCATCATCGGCCTGCTGCTGGGCGACCTGATGATGGTGCTGCTCGATCCCAGAATCAGCCTCGTCAAGAAAGGTGGTGACCGCTGATGGCCCTGCTCAAGCATCCCAAAATCGACGCCGCCGAGCAGCGCTGCTCCCAGGCCCTCAAGCAGGAGCTGAGCCAGGAGGAGCTGTTCGCCTTCGCCGCGTTTGACGAGGAGGAGGTCGAGCGCACCGGCTCCGCCAACTACAGCTATTGGCGCTCCACCCTCCGCGCCTTCCGCCGGAACAAGGCAGCCATGATTCTGCTGGTGCTGCTGGTGCTCGTGGTGGCCTTCACCTTCATCCAGCCCTACCTGCCCGGTCAGTTCGACCCCAACGTGGCGAGCACCACCATTAGTGCCTCCGGACGCCCCAAGCCCCTGAAGGACTCCGCGCCGGACAGCATCCACTGGATGGGCACCGATGCCAACGGCTACGACATCTGGGCCCTGCTGTGGGCCGGCACCCGGAACAGCCTGTTCATCGGCGTGGTGGTGGCCTGCATCGAGGCGCTGGTGGGCATTCTGATGGGTGTGCTGTGGGGCTATGTGCGCAAGCTGGACTTCCTGTTCACGGAAATCTACAACGTGCTGGACAACATCCCCTCGACCATCATCCTGATTCTGGTGTCCTTCATTCTGCGGCCCGGCATGGGCACGCTCATC
>JAEDKS010000053.1 GCA_016295665.1 Clostridia bacterium | reverse complement strand
CCTGCGCCATCCGGTATGGCAAGTCGGGAGTGGATCTCTCCGGGGACTATCCCTGCGCCCGGTTCCAGCCGGGGGTCTGGGAAACGCTGGAGAAGGGCGGCGACTGCATGCTGCTGGCGGTCGGCTCCATGGTCTCCATGGCGCTGGAGGCGCGGCGCCTTCTGGCGAAGCAGGGCATTCAGGCGGGGGTGGTCAGTTGCTCCTCGATTAAGCCGCTGGATGAGCGGCTGCTGCGCTCGCTGGGCGATGTCCCGGTGATCACGCTGGAGGAGCATGTGCTAACTGGTGGCTTCGGAAGCTGCGTCACCGGCTTCTGCGCCCGTGAGGGCCTGCCGGTGCCCCAGCTGATGCTCGGCATTCCGGATCGGTTCATCACCCAGGGCAGCCGCAAGAAGCTGCTGGACACCCTGGAGCTCATGCCGGATCAGATCGCGGCGCGGGTGGAGGCACTGCTGAAAAAGGGAGAGAAACGATGAGCGATAAGCAGCGAGTGGACGTGGCGCTGGTGGCCCGGGGGCTGTGCGAGAGCCGGGAGAAGGCCCAGGCGACCATCATGGCGGGGCTGGTGTACATCGGGGAAAACAAGGTGAACAAGGCCTCGGAGCAGGTGAAGCCGGAGGACGAGCTCCATGTGCGGGGCAAGGCGCACCCCTTCGTCGGTCGGGGCGGGCTGAAGCTGGAAAAGGCCATTGCATCCTTTCATGCCGACCTGACGGGCAAGGTGTGCATGGACATCGGCTGTGCCACCGGCGGCTTCACGGATGTGTGCCTGCGATGCGGCGCCAGCCACGTCTACGCCATTGATGTGGGCTACGGGCAGTTTGACTGGGGGCTGCGCAACGATGCGCGGGTCACGCTGATGGAGCGCACCAACGCCCGCGACCTGACCCCGGAGATGGTGCCCCTGCACCCCACGGTCACGGTGATGGACGTGAGCTTCATCTCCATCAAGCTGATCCTGCCCGTGGCGGCGGCGCTGATGGGCGAGGAGGGCGTGTTCTACACCCTCATCAAGCCCCAGTTTGAGGTGGGGCGCGGCAAGGTGGGCAAGAACGGCATCGTCCGGGAGGGCGCCCTGCACGAGGAGGTGCTGCGGGACATCCGGGATTTCGCCATGACCATGGGGTGGCAGGTGCAGGCGCTGGATTTCTCGCCCATCACCGGGCAGAAGGGAAACATCGAGTTCCTGGGTATGATCACCGCCAGACGGCAGGCGGAGGAGCCCTGCACGGACGAGGTGATTCACCATCTGGTCAGGTCGGCGCATGAGAGCATGAAAAAAGCGTAAAACCCGGGATTCATGCTTGCATGAATATGCAAATTATGCTATCATGCTGTTTGACGCCCGAAGGAGGAAGTACGGATGAAAACAGTTGGTCTTGTGGCGCCTGCGAGCCGGGCGGAAGCCGTGAATCAGGCCCGGCGGGCCGCGTCGCTGCTGCGGGCGCTGGGGGCACGCGTGGTCACCGAGCCCGAGCTGCTGCCCCTCCTGCCGGAATGCGACGCGCTGGACGCCGGTGACCGGGTTGACGCGCTGGTGTCCCTGGGCGGCGACGGTACGCTGCTGCGCTGCGCACAGTACGCTGCGGCCTGTGATGCGCCGCTGCTGGGCATCAACATGGGCAGGCTGGGCTTCCTGGCGGAAACGGAGCCGGAGGCGCTGGAGGACGCGCTGCGCCTGCTGCTCAGCGGCGAATACCAGACCGAGGAGCGGGCCATGCTTGCGGTGCGGATGCCGGACGGCGAGGACAGGGTCGCGCTGAACGACGTGGTCATCACCCGTGGCGGTTATGCGCGGCTCATCACCATGCGCGTGCTGGTGGATGGCGAGGAGGTCGGCAGCTACCATGCGGACGGCCTGATCGTAGCCACCCCCACGGGCTCCACCGGCTATTCGCTCTCGGCGGGCGGGCCGATCATTTCGCCCCGCGTGGACTGCACCGTCATCACCCCCGTCTGCGCTCACTCCCTGCAGCACCGCCCGGTGGTCGTGCCGGGCTCCGCGGTGATTTCCGTGCAGCTCCATTCGGATGACGAGATGACGGCATCCCTGCAGGTGGACGGGCAGAGCTGCGCCATGCTGCAGAACGGCGGGTCGGTGGACATCCGCAGGGCTGCCCACAGCGTACGGCTCGTGCGGCTGAAGCGGGAGCGCTTCTTTGAAGTGGTGCATCACAAGCTGATCGAGTGGAGCTGCTGAAACGAATTCGACCCACGCCAGCTCCCCCGAAGGACCCGAAGAACGGTAAAGGAGTCGAACGGAATGAAGAATGTAAGGCAGGTTGCGATTCTGGACATCATCCAGAAGCATGACATCGAGACCCAGGAGGAGCTTGCTGCCGCGCTGATGAACCAGGGCATCCGCGTGACCCAGGCCACGGTCAGCCGGGACATCCGCGAGCTGCGGCTGGTCAAGGTGCTGACGGCGAGCGGCGGCTACAAGTACGCCATGCCGGATGTGAAGGAGGTCGGCGTGACCGACCGGCTCATCCGGATGCTGTCGGAATCGCTGCTGAGCATTGCCGCCTCCGGCAATATGCTGGTGCTCAAGACGCTGTCGGGCTCCGCGGGGGTGGCGGCGGAGGCGCTCGACGGGCTGAAGTGGCCCGAGGTGCTGGGTACCATCGCCGGGGACAATACGATCTTTATGGTCATCCGCAGCGAGGCGGAAGTGCCCGGGGTGACTCAGCGGATCACGGAGCTGATGAAGTGAGGGACGGCAAGGCATGATTCTTTCCATGCGGATGCAGAACATCGCGCTGATCGAACAGCTGACGCTGGAGTTCGGTGAGGGCATGCACGTCATGACCGGCGAGACCGGCGCGGGCAAGTCCATCGTGGTGGATGCGGTGAATCTGGTGCTGGGCGGCAGGGCGGATCGGGATCTGATCCGCACCGGCACGGACAAGGCCTGGGTCGAGGCGGTCTTTGACGCGGGCGACAGCGCGGAGGTGCAGGCGTTTCTGGCCTCCCAGCAGATCGAGTGCGACGGGCTGGTGACGCTGTATCGGGAGATCACGAGGAACGGGCGGAACCTGTGCCGCATCTGCGGCATGGTGATGCCGGTCACGGCGCTGCGGGAGCTGGCGGCGATGCTGATGGACGTGCACGGTCAGCACGAGCATCAGTTCCTGATGGATGCCCGGTACCATCTGCACTTCCTGGACGCGAGCGGCGACGACCGGCATCAGGAGCTGATGCGGCAGGTGCAGGAGGCGTATCAGGCGTTCATCGACAAGCACCGTCAGTATGCCCGGCTGGTGCGAGTCAACGAGCAGAAGCAGCAGCGGATGGAGCAGCTGAAGAAATCCCTGGAGGAGCTCGGCAAGGCCCGGCTGAAAAACGGCGAGGAGGAGCAGCTGACCCGGGAGAAGGAGCGCTACCGCCACGCGGAGAAGATCGCCGGCGCGCTGGAGGCCGCCTACGGTCAGATCGCGGCGGGGGAGGGCGAATCGGTCATCACCCGGCTCAAGGAGGCCGTGGACGCGCTGAACGGCATCAGCCGCCTGGACGAGACCTACGCCGCGCTGACCCGGCGGGCCGAATCCGCCTACTATGAGCTGGAGGAGATCGGCTACGAGCTGAACGGCCTGATCGAAAAGAGCGACTTTGATCCCCGCAGGGCCGAGGCCGTGGAGAACCGGCTTGACCTGATTCATCGGCTGGAGCGCAAGTACGGCGAGACCATTCCGGTGGTGCTGGCGAGTCAGGAGCAGATGCAGCAGGAGTATGACAACTTTGCCAGCATGGATCAGCAGGTCGCAGCCGTGGGCGCGGAGCACAAGAAGCTCCTGGCGGCCTATCGCTCGCTGGCGCGTCAGCTGACCGAATCGCGGAAGGCGCTGGCGCTGGCCTTCGAGGAGAAGATGACCGACCAGCTGTCCGACCTGGGCATGGAGCGGACGATCTTCAAGGTGGAGTTCGCGCCGCATCCCGAGGGCAAGCAGCTGATGCCCCAGGCCTTGGGCGACGATTCGGTACAGTTCATGATCTCGCCCAACCCCGGTGAGCCGCTGAAGCCGCTGTCCAAAATCGCCTCGGGCGGCGAGCTGTCCCGCCTGATGCTCGCCATCAAGACGCTGGAGGCGGAAAAGGGCGGCGTGGGCTGCATGGTTTTCGACGAGATTGACACCGGCATCTCGGGCCGCATGGCGCAGGTGGTCGCGGAGAAGATGGCCGCCATCGCGGTGAGCCGTCAGGTCATCTGCGTGACCCATCTGCCGCAGATTGCGGCCATGGCGAGCCATCAGCTGCTGGTGGAGAAGCATGTGGAGGGGGAGCGAACCGCAACCAGCGTCCGCATGCTGACCCAGGAGGAGCGCATCGGCGAGGTCGCGCGCATGCTCGGCGGCGCCGATGGCAGCGGCGACAGCGCCCGCAGCCATGCCCAGCATATGCTCCGGCAGGCCGAGGCCTATCGCTCCATGATGAAAGCAACCCGCGCATCGTGAAAAATTTCGCGAAATCGCGGAAATCGGGATGCGAAAATACGGGTTCTATGCTATAATACAAAGGTATGGCATGATATTGCTATGGTTGGAGTGCGTAAGTCATTCTGAACCAGATTGGAAGGGGGAACTCATTCCGTGTTTGGCTCTCGTCTGTTTCCCGGCGGCGTCCATCCCCACGAGGGCGTGGGCGGCAAGGCGGAGAACGGCGGCAACGCGATCGTTGACCTGCCGGCTCCGCCCCGCGTAACCATTCCGCTGTCCCAGCACATTGGCGCGCCCGCCAAGCTGTGCGTGCAGAAGGGTGACCGCGTGAAGATCGGTCAGGTGCTCGGTGAGGCGGGCGGCTTTGTGTCCGCGCCGGTTCACTCGTCCGTGTCCGGTACCGTGGTTCATATTCACCCCTGCCTGCTGGCAAGCGGTGTGACCACCACGGCGGTCATCATTGACAATGACTTCCAGGATGAGTGGGTGGAGCTGCATCCCGCAGAGCACCCCGAGACGCTGACCCCGCAGGAGGTTCAGCAGATCGTCCGCAGCGCGGGCATCGTGGGCATGGGCGGCGCAACCTTCCCGACCCACGTCAAGCTGACGCCTGCCCCCGGCAAGGTGATCGAGAAGTTCATCATCAACGGCGCGGAGTGCGAGCCGTACCTGACCGCCGACCATCGCCTGATGCTGGAAAAGCCCGCGCAGATCATCGACGGCATCCGCCTGCTGATGCTGGCCTTCGACGTGAAGGAAGCCATCATCGGCGTGGAGGACAACAAACCGGACGCCATCGCCGCGCTGCAGGGGGCTGCCGCCTCCGCGGAGGGCATCCGGGTGCAGGCGCTGCCCGTGCGCTATCCGCAGGGCGGTGAGAAGCAGCTGGTCTATGCCACGACCCGCCGCGTGGTGCCCAACGGCGGTCTGCCGCTGGATGTGGGCTGCGTGGTGTGCAATGTGGGCACCATGTACGCCATTCATCAGGCGATCCGGGAGGGGCGCCCGGTCATCGACCGTATCACCACGGTGGGCGGCCTGGTGCAGAATCCGCAGAACTTCCGGGTGCGCATCGGTACGCCCATCGACACGCTGCTGGAGGCCTGCGGTGGCCTGAAGGACGGCGTGAAGCAGCTGCTCTCCGGCGGCCCCATGATGGGTATGGCGATCGCCCGTACCGACATCCCGGTGACCAAGGGCTGCTCCGGTATCCTGGCCCTGGGCCGTGAGGCCGTGGAGCCCGAGGAATCCGCCTGCATCCGCTGCGGACGCTGCCTGCGCGCCTGCCCCATGGGCCTGATGCCCGCGAAAATCGACGCGCTGACCCGTGCGGAGCGCTTTGAGGCCGCGGAGAAGATCGGCGCCATGAACTGCATCGAGTGCGGCTGCTGCACCTTTGTCTGCCCGGCGAAGCGCGCCCTGACCCAGAGCTGCCGCACCGCCAAGCGAGTCATTACCACCCGCCGCAAACAGGCTCAGGCAGCGGCGGCGAAGAAGTAAGGAGGGGAGAGCGTCTATGAGCAAACTGGCTGTATCTTCTTCACCGCATCTGCGCGACCATGTTTCCACCCGGAGCATCATGCAGGATGTTTGCATCGCCCTGGCGCCTGCCGGCATCGCCTCCATCGTGCTGTTCGGCTCCAATGCCGCGCTGCTGATCGCGCTGTCCGTCATCACCTGTGTGCTCAGCGAGTATGTGTTCCAGCGCGTTACCCATCAGCGGGTGACCGTGGGCGACTGGAGCGCGGTGGTCACCGGATTGCTGCTGGCCTATAACCTGCCGGCGAACGCGCCCTGGTGGATTCCCGTGCTTGGTGGCGTGATCGCCATCGTGCTGGTCAAGCAGATGTTTGGCGGCATCGGCTCCAACTTCATGAACCCCGCCCTGACGGCCCGTGCGATTCTGTTTGTCTCCTTCAGCGGCATCATGGCGAACTATCCCAAGACGCTGCAGATGGTGGACGCGGTTTCCGGCGCGACCCCGCTGGCCCAGCTGGCTGAGAGCGGCACCGCCGCCGTCAACCTGTGGGATCTGATGATCGGCAACTGCGGCGGTGTGCTGGGTGAGACCTGCAAGCTGGCTATCATCGCCGGCGGCATCTATCTGATCGTGCGCCGCGTCATCGACTGGCGGATTCCGGTGGCCTTCATCCTGACCGCCTTCGTGTGCTATGTGCTCAGGAGCGGCTTCACCATGGCCTTTTACGAGCTCATGGCGGGCGGTCTGATGCTGGGCGCCTTCTTCATGGCGACCGACTACGCGACCAGCCCTGTGTCCAACCTGGGCCGGATCATCATGGGCATCGGCTGCGGACTGCTGCTGTTCGTCATCCGCGAATTTGCCAGCTATCCCGAGGGCTGCTCCTTCGCCATTCTGTTCATGAACGTCTGCACGCCCCTGATAGACAAGTTTACCGCGCCCGCCCGCTTTGGGGAGGTGAAGAAGCATGCATGATAAGAAAACGCCCATCGGCGCCCTGCTGAATGGACTGGTCTTTGAGAACCCCACGTTCGTTCTGATGCTGGGCATGTGCCCCACCCTCGCCATCACCACGGTAGCCTCCAATGGTGTGGGCATGGGTCTGGCGACCACCTTCGTGCTGGTCTGCTCCAACCTGTTCATCTCGCTCCTTCGCAACGTGATTCCCGAGAAGGTGCGCATTCCCTCCTTCATCGTCATCATCGCCTCCTTCGTCACCATGCTGGAGATGCTGATGAAGGCCTATCTGCCGGATCTGAGTGCCTCCCTGGGCATGTACATCCCGCTGATTGTGGTCAACTGCATCATTCTGGCCCGGGCGGAGGCCTTCGCCTTCAAGAATCCCGTCCTGCCCTCCGTCATGGATGGTCTGGGCATGGGCCTGGGCTTCACCATCGCCATCACGCTGCTGGCCGCCATCCGTGAGCTGTTCGGCTCCGGCACTGTGTTCGGGCTGCAGGTGATGCCGGAAGCCTTCGAGCCGATTGGCATCCTGACCCTGCCCGCCGGCGGCTTTATCACTCTGGGCATCCTGCTCATCGTGGTCAATGCCGTGCGCGCCGGGATTGAGAAGCTGATTCGGAAGCGGAAGGAGGCGCTGGCATGAACACCTATCTGGTCATTCTCATCGGTTCCCTGCTGGTGAACAACTATGTCATGAACCAGTTCCTGGGCATCTGCCCCTTCCTGGGCGTTTCCAAGAAGTTCGACACGGCGCTGGGCATGGGCATGGCGGTCACCTTCGTCATGACGCTGTCCTCCTTCATCACCTGGATTGTGCAGCATGTGCTTCTCATCCCGCTGGGACTGGAGTACATGCAGACCATCGCGTTCATTCTGGTCATCGCCGTGCTGGTGCAGGTGGTGGAGATGGCGCTGAAGAAGCTGTCCTTCTCCCTGTATCAGGCGCTCGGCGTGTACCTGCCCCTGATCACCACCAACTGCGCGGTGCTGGGCTGCGCCATTTCCAATGCGACCGAGGGCTACAACCTGCTGCAGGCGACCCTGAGCGGCTGCTGCGCCGCCCTGGGCTTCACGCTGGCGATCCTGCTGCTGTCCTGCATCCGGGAGCGGCTGGAGCTGGCGCCTATGCCCCAGTGGATGAAGGGCTTCCCCGGTGCGCTGATTACCGCTGGTCTGATGGCTGTGTCCTTCATGGGCTTCAGCGGCCTGATTTGATGGGAGGACACGAAGCATGAACATTCTGTATGCTGTATTGGTGCTGGGTGGTATGGGTCTGCTGTTCGGCCTGCTGCTGACGGTCGCCTCCAGATTCTTCGCCGTCCCAGCCAACCCCAAGCGCGATGCCATCCGTGAGGTGCTGCCCGGTGCCAACTGCGGCGGCTGCGGCTATCCCGGCTGCGATGCCTGCGCTGACGCCATTGCCGCCGGCAAGGCGGAGCCCAATGCCTGCCCGGTTGGCGGTGCGGATGTGGCGAAGAAGATCGGCGACATCATGGGCGTGGAGACCACGGTGGGCGAGAAGATGGTGGCCCGCGTGATCTGCCAGGGCGATCTTGCCAACTGCCGCACGAAGTTCCAGTATCACGGCATCGAGGACTGCGTCGCCGCGACCACGGTCAGCGACGGCAACCGCGCCTGCAAGTATGCCTGTCTGGGTATGGGCACCTGCGTGAAGGCCTGTCCCTTCGATGCCATCCACATTGACAAGGCGCGCATGATCGCCGTCGTCGATGCGGAGAAGTGCCAGAGCTGCGGCAAGTGCGTGGCGGCCTGCCCGAAGAACGTGCTGAGCATGCAGCCCATTTCCCAGCCTGTCCGCCTGGAGTGCCGCGCTGCCGAGGCCGGCTATCTGGTAACGGACAACTGCCGCGTCGGCTGCAACGGCTGCGAGCGCTGCATGCTGGCCTGCAAGTTTGATGCCATCAAGATGGTGAACCATCTGCCCCAGATTGACCGGGAGAAGTGCCGCGGCTGCATGATGTGCTACGAGGCCTGCCCGACCCATGCGATTTGGGCTGATCTGGACAACCGCAAGATTGCCCGCATCGACAAGAAGGTTTGCGTGGGCTGCGGCCTGTGCAAGCGCACCTGTAAGTTTGAGGCTGTCGCGGGCGAGCTCCGTCAGGTGCATACCATCACCCGCGCCTGCACGGGCTGCGGCGAGTGCGCCGAGAAGTGCCCGAAGAAGTGCATCGTCATGAAGGTGCGCGACCATACCCGCGACGCCAACGCCAAGCTGGGTACCACCGCCGAGCCGATTCTGGCTGTCAAGCCGGACGCCGGCGCCATGGCAACGCCCAAGCCCAAGCCTCAGTATTCACCTGAGATTCAGGCGAAGATTGACGCGGCGCTGGCTGCGAAGGCTGCCAAGGAAGCCGCCGCCAAGGCTGCCGCCCAGAGCGCCGCGCCTGTGAGCGATCCCAAGGCCCATACCGAGGCGCCCGCCGAGATCAAGGCCGCCAAGGAAACCAAGGAAGAAACCAGGTAATCAAAACGCACGCCTGCTCCCATCGGGGCATGGCGTGCGTTTCCTATTACTCCTCGTCTTCTCCCTCGGGCCTTTCGCCCTCCTCCGGCTTGCTGCCCACAAGGCCGCCGGTCATCTCATGGAGATTGCGACCCGCCTTGTGCATACCGCCCTTGACCGAGCCCGTGGCGACGATGCCGTAAACGATCAGACCGACCACGAGCAGCCCAACCAGCCACAGGATGCCCTTGCCCGAGGCACCGGCCTCCTGCGCGGCGGGCGCGTCCGTGGCACCCATGGTGATGCCGCCCGCGGTGTCCGTCCGGGCGCTGCCCACATCCGAGGTGCCCGCAGAGCCCGTCACACCGCCGTACAGCGCACGGTTGATCACGTCGGCCATCATGGGCATGCTGGTCAGAACCGCCTCCTTGCTCAGCGTGTAGGTGCCGCACTCAAGCAGCAGCGCATGGGGAAGCAGGTCCTGATTAAAAACGCCCTTGCCCATGTAGATGTCCTTGATAAGCCCCGGGTAGACCTTGTCACCCACCGCCTTGATGAGCAGCGCAAACTCCTTGTTGACCTCCATGTTCTGGTTGCCGCGCCCAACCAGCAGGCGGATTTTGCTGGCCTCTCTGCCGCCGATGGTCACGGCGTACTCATCCGGGTCGGGAATGCCGTCCCGGTGAATGTCAAACAGGGCGTCCGGCATGCGCTTGACAAGCTCCATGGCGGTCTGTCGGGAGCGGCGGTACGCACCGGCGTCATGCGGATGGTGCAGGGAGTCGGAGACCTCGCAGGTGACGCCGCGCTCTGTCAGCGAATCCGCCAGCGCCTGTGCCACCTGGTAGACGGAGCCGTGCTCCGTGGTGGAGTAATAGCCGTCCGAAGGCTCGTAGCTCTCGTCGGAATGCGTACAGTAGAAGGCGATGCGACGGGTGCCGTTCACCGCGCTGACGGGCTGGGCCACGTCCGTCATGTCCAGCCAGCTGACATCCGGCAGGGTCTGCTCGCCCTGATCCTTCAAAAGGGCCCGTCCGTCCTCCACGGCGATGACCCGGTAGAGGTGATTGTCCGCAGACAGGTAGCTGTCACCGATGTCCGGCTCATAGCAGATGCTGGTCAGTTGTCTGCCGGACGCATCCACCAGCTGCCAGACCTGCTCCGTCCCCTCCGCCAGCGCCAGCGCGGGCAGAAGCAGCACGCCCAGCAGCAGCCACATTCCCAGCCGTTTCATCACGATCTCTCCTTTCCGGGGGTGTGGCGGGCCCGGCTGATGCGCTCCATGACCTCGCCCACCAGCTCTGTCAGCGCTACCGCCAGCACACCGCTGACGACTACGGCGTCCGCCAGACCGGCACCGCCCAGCACCAACTGCTGATCGATACCGCTAACCCAGTTAATGACGGCGGTGGCGATGTCTGCCAGCAGCACGCCAAGCACACCGCAGATGAACGCGCCCCGGCGGCTGCGCCCGAGGGCACACGCGATGACGCCAGCCGAGAGCCCGTAGAGCAGCGTGGGCTCTATCCACATCCGCTCCGGCTCATCCGGCAGGAACCAGGACAGCCCCCATACCGCCGCGCCGGTCAGCAGGCTGCCCAGCAGCGGTCGGATGCGCTCCCAGGACGTGTCCGCCTTTACCAGCAGGAAGATGCACACGCCCAGTGGGATCACCGCGCCGCCCAGATTGATGGATACGCGTCCGATGGTCAGATTGGGCAGAAGCGTGCCGATGAACATCGCAGCGACGAGCAGCAGCGCCGCCCTGTCCGTGAGGTACATCCGATCCAGCACCCGCTGGAGCACGCCAAAGAAGATGAGCACCGCCACAACGGTGAGCAGCATGGTTGCAATGGACATAATACCCTCCCAGCGCATCAGTTTGTACTCTATTGTGCCCGGGGTGCCTCGCGTTATGCGATCAGCATTTACAACTCGTTTACATCGCTGCCATTTACGGCGCGGGCCTGGTATGCTATACTGTTCCGGGGTGAAGGTCGTGAAAAAGCGGATTCTGATCGCGGAGGATGATGAGGCCATTTCCAGGCTGCTGGACAGCAACCTGCATGTGGCAGGGTATGAGACCGTCTGTGCGCTGGATGGACAGCAGGCCGTCGATGCGGTCCAAGCGCAGCACTTCGATCTGGCGCTGTGCGACATCATGCTGCCGGAGCTGGACGGCTTCGAGCTGCTGCCGCACATGCGGAGCCGGGGCGTTCCGGTGATCTACGTATCCGCCAGAGCGGACGTACAGAGCCGGGTTCAGGGGCTGCGGCTCGGCGCGGAGGATTATCTGGTCAAGCCCTTTGATATTCTGGAGCTGCTGGTGCGGATGGAAAAGGTGCTGGCCCGGAGCGCGCCGGAGGAGCGAAGTCTCAGCTACCGGGACATCACCGTGGACACGGACAGCCACACGGTGACCAGGAGCGGGGAGTCGGTGGCGCTCAAGCCCATGGAGTATGAGCTGCTCTGCACCTTCATGCGGCACCCGGGCATGGTGCTGACCCGCGAGAAGCTGCTTCGGCAGGTGTGGGGCGATGAGTACATCGGTGAGACGCGCACGGTGGACGTGCATGTGGCGGCCCTGCGCAAAAAGCTGGGGCTGAACGAGCAGCTCACGACCGTCTACAAGCTGGGGTACCGGCTGGAGGTGGTTCCATGAGGCTGTGGTTGAAGCAGACCATGATCTGTCTGCTGGTCATCATGCTGACCTTCAGCGCCTGCGTCTACTTCTTCGTTGTCCAGCAGACGATACAGCTGCTGGATGACGCCGAGGCGAGCGGACAGAGGAACCTGCAGATTTTCTGCGGGCATCTCTCCGCGCTGGAGCGCACGGGCGGCGTCCCGTACAGCACGGACGAGATGGCGCTGCGGTCGCTGATTCAGTACACCTTCGCGAGCTATGCGCATCTGCTGCAGAGCCGGGAATGCACCTATTCGCTGGTGGCGGACGGGGCGTATCTGTATCACATCACCGCGCAGGATCCGATGGGGCTGCTGCCGGTGGATGCGAAGACCATCACCGCCCGGCGGATCACCCGGACGGGCGGCGTCCCGATGCTGATATGCGCACAGAACCTCACCCTTTTAGGGCTGCCCATCACGGTCTACACCGCCGAGGACATCTCCGGCACGATGATGGGCATTGAGCGGCTGACCCGGAACGCGCAGCTGGCGCTCCTTGCCTGTATGCTGCTCTGTGTGGTGCTTCTGCCCCTCACGCTGCGGCGAACGCTGCGCCCTCTGCGCCGCCTGACGCAGGTCAGTGAGCAGATTGCCGGCGGCAGCTATGCCCTGCGCGCCAAAATCAGCACAAGGGACGAGGTGGGGGAGCTGTCCGCGTCCTTCGATCACATGGCGGAGACCGTGGAGCAGAAGATTCATGCGCTGGAGGAAACCGCCCGCCGGCGTGAGCTGCTGCTCGGCGCGCTGACCCACGAGATGAAAACCCCCATGACCGCCATCATCGGCTTTTCGGACAGCCTGATTTCCATGCCGCTGACCGAGGAGAAGCGGCTGGAGGCGGCCCATGAGATCCACGAGGCGGCGGTGCGCACGGAGCGCCTGAGCCAGAAGATGATGCAGCTCATCGCCATGACGGACTGCCCCGTGCTGGTAAAGCGGCGTCTGGATGCCGGTGAGCTGCTCAGGCAGGCCAACGACATGATGCGGGAGATGCTGATCGGAAAACAGCTTCGCCTATGTCTGCGTGTCGAAGCGGCATCCCTGCAGGGCGATGCCGACCTGCTCATCTGCCTGCTGACCAACCTGCTGGACAACGCCATCAAGGCCAGCGCACCGGGGCAGGAGGTCAGCGTGACCGCTGGAGTGGAGGATGGATGCTGCACGCTTTCGGTCAGCGATCACGGCAGCGGAATCCCCGCGGACAAGATTGCGCTGGTCACG
>JAEDKS010000253.1 GCA_016295665.1 Clostridia bacterium | reverse complement strand
TGGAGAGCCTATCCGGGCGCTGCCAGGTGTCCCTGCGGCTCTATGTCCAGTCGGACTACGCCCAGGTGAACTACATTCTCACTGCGGGAACGCTGGGCCTGCTGGCGGAGCTGGGCCTGCCGCTGGAGGTGTCCACCCTCAGCTGGGGCGAAACCGGCATCTGACCCGCCCTACGCCCGGCAGAGCTGATAGCCCAGCTTGTACACGGTGACGATGGCATCCCGCCCCAGCTTCCGCCGCAGGCGCTGCACATGGACATCCACCGTTCGGGTGGCGCCCACGCCCTGAAAGCCCCAGGCGGTCTCCAGCAGCTCCTGCCGGGACTGGGCCGTGTCGGGACAGCACATCAGCGCGTGCAGCAGCGCGAACTCCTGCTGGGTCAGGGTGAGCGAGCGACCGGCAACCGTCACGCGCTGGGTGGGCACATCCATCACGATGTCGCCCGCGATCAGCCGCTTCGCTGACCCGTTCAGCAGACAGCTGACCGCCCGCACCAGCGACCTGTCCTCCCAGGGCATCAGCAGCACGTCACAGGCGGACTGGTACAACCGCTTGAGATGCGCCGCGTTGCCCGCCTCCGCCGTCAGGAACAGCACCGGCAGTCCCCGGGCCTCCAGCAGACGGAGGAACGTGCTGCTCTCCGCCCAGGGCAGGCGCGTGTTCAGGATGGTCATGCTGTGCGCCGCGCCGGCCAGCATCCGCCGCGCCTCCGGCAGGGTGGCACAGGCGGTACAGCTGTGCCCGGACAGGGAAAGAACGGATTGGGCCCGCTGGCGGCAGTAGGCGTCGGGCTCGATCAGCAGGATGCTTGCCATGGTATCACCTCACCTATTAGACGAAACGCGGGGGACTTTCGTTGCAAAAGCGTGAAAAAAATTTTCCCTTTTGTCGCATTTTCCCCGTGGGCACCCCGACCAGGGGTGCATCGGAGCCACGAAAACCACGACGATCATGACAGGAGGATGCTTCCTTATGAACAACCTGACCCCCCATGACATTGCCAAGATGCTTGACCACTCCACCCTCCAGCCCTTCCTGACCGAGGACGACATCCGCAAGGGCTGTGAGCTGGCGCTGAAGTACGACTGCGCCAGCGTCTGCGCCCGGCCCTGCGACGTGCCGATTCTGGCGGAGATGCTCCGGGGCTCCGACGTGAAGGTCTGCACCGTCATCGGCTTCCCCCACGGCGCCCATGAGACCACCATCAAGCTCGCCGAGGCGCAGTTGGCGCTGGAGGAGGGCTGCGAGGAGCTGGACATGGTCATCAACATCGGCTGGCTGCTGCATGGTGATGACGATGCCGTGCAGCAGGAGATTCAGCTGCTGGCGGACATGGCGCACACCCACCACGCCATCCTGAAGGTCATTCTGGAGACCTGCTACCTGAACGAGGAGCAGAAGGTGCGGGCCTGCAAACTGTCCGAGGCCGCCGGCGCGGACTTCGTCAAGACCAGCACCGGTTATGGATCCAAGGGCTGCACCATCGACGACCTGCGCCTGATGCGGGCCTCCGTGTCCGACCATGTGCAGGTGAAGGGCTCCGGCGGCATCCGCGACCTGGACACCGTGCTGAGCGCCCGCGCCGTGGGTGCCACCCGCTGCGGCGTGTCCGCGACTGCCAAGATCATGGCGGAGGCGGAGGAGCGCTACGCAAAGGGCGAGCTGCGGGAGATTGAGGAGCTCAAGGAGATGAAGGGCGGCTACTGAGCGTGCCGCGAAGGGCTGACAGCTGAAAAGGGCACCGTGCCTCCGGACGGAGGCGCGGCGCCCTTTTTCCCATTCCTCCATGAACGGCATGGAGGCGGCAGCTCAGCGGGGAATCAGCAGCAGGCTGACCACGATGATGCCCAGCCAGCAGCAGGCGCCCATGAGAATGGGCTTGCCGCCGGTTTTCACCAGCTTGATGATGTTGGTGTTCAGCCCAATGGCGGCCATGGCCATGATAATGAAGAACTTGCTCAGCTCCTTGCAGAAGCCGAACACGGGCGCCGTCCAGCCCCAGCCGAGGGCGGAGCAGAGGGTGGTGATGGCGGAGGCGGCGATGAACCAGAGGATGAAGAAGGGGAAGATCTTCTTCAGGTCCACCTTCGTGCCGGCGCTCTTTTCGCTGCGGGTGCGGACGAAGGCCAGCACCAGGGTGATGGGGATGATGGCGAGGGTGCGGGTCAGCTTGACGGTCACGGCCTTGTCCAGCGTGGCGGAGCCCAGGCCGAACATGCTGTCCCAGGTGGAGGCGCAGGCGGTGACGGAGGAGGTGTCGTTCACTGCGGTGCCGGCGAACAGGCCGAAGGCCTCACCGCTGGTCGTGGGGAAGCCCAGCAGCTGTCCCATCGCGGGGAACAGCAGCGCTGCCAGCACATTGAACAGGAAGATGACCGAGATGGCCTGCGCGACCTCCTCGTCGTCGGCATCAATGACCGACGCGGTGGCTGCCACGGCGCTGCCGCCGCAGATGGAGCTGCCCACGCCCACCAGCGTGGAGATCTTGCCGGGCACATGGAGCGCCTTGCACAGCACGAAGGCGACAATCAGGCTGGTGGCGATGGTGCAGACGATGATGGGCAGGCTCTGCGCGCCGGTCT
>JAEDKS010000252.1 GCA_016295665.1 Clostridia bacterium | reverse complement strand
GTGTTGCCGATGCCGCCGAGCACGGCGGCGATGAAGCACTTGATGCCCGGCATGGAGCCGATGGTGGGGCTGATGCGGGTGTACTTCATGCCCCACATGATGGCGCCCACGCCCGCCAGCGCCGAGCCGATGAAGAAGGTGATGGCGATGGTGCGGTTCAGGTCGATGCCCATGAGCCGCGCCGCGTCGTAGTCGCGGGACACGGCGCGCATCGCCATGCCGGTGCGGGTGCGCTTGATGAGCACCAGCAGCCCCAGCAGCAGCACCGCCGTGACCACCGGCACAATCAGGCTCAGCCGCTGCAGGTAGATGTCCCCGATGACCAGCACGTCCGTGAACAGCGAAATCTGCGGGAAGGTCAGGGGACGACCGCCAAAGAGCACGGTCGCCAGGTTGGTCAGGAAGTAGCTGACGCCGATGGCGGACACCAGCGAGGAGATGCGGGGCGCGTTGCGCAGCGGACGGTAGGCCAGCCGCTCCGCCAGGGTGCCCAGCCCGGCGGTGAACAGGATGGTGATCAGGAAGGTCACATACCAGGGCAGCGCGAACATGGCGATACCGTAAAAGACGATGTACATGGCGATCATAAAGATCTCGCCATGGGCGAAGTTGATGAGGCGCAGCACGCCGTAGACCATGGTGTAGCCGATGGCGATGAGCGCGTACAGGCTGCCGAGGCTCAGCGCGTCGGTGAGCGTCTGCAGGATGCGGGTCAGGTCGAACATGGTTTCACTCTCCCAATCCACTTTCCGGGTTGGCTTCCGTCCGGGAAAAGGCCGCGGGGGCCAGAGGGAAGAAGAAGGCTGCGGGGCCGAAGCCTCGCAGCCTCCTCAGTTTACGCATGCGGGGGAATCCGGAGTGCCGTCAGGGCTCGATCATGTCCACGAACACGGTGGAGCCGTCCGCCTGCACCGCCTTGAACACCACGGGGCGCACGGCGTCGTGGGTCTCGTTCAGGGTGATGGTGCCGGCGGCGCCCACGAAGCCCTCGGTGGCGAACAGCGCCTCGCGGATGGCCTCGGGGTCGGTGGAGCCGGCGGTCTCGATGGCGTTGCGCATGGTCAGGTAGGCGTCATAGGCCATGATGACGGGCGCGGCGGGCTCCTTGCCGTACTCGGCGCGGTAGGCGTCCAGGAACTCGCTGGTCATCTCGGTGGCGGGCTGCGCCGCGTCGTAGAAGGTGGTGAACACGGCGCCCACGGCGGCCTCACCGGCGATGTTGAACAGCTCGGGGGCATCCAGGGTGTCGCCGCCGAAGAAGGAGCCGGTGTAGCCCAGGGCGCGGGCCTGCTTTATGATCTGCGCGGCCTTGTCGGCGTAGGACACGGAGGTGAAGATCACATCGGGCTGCTCCGCCAGCACGGTGCCCAGCAGCGCGGAGAAGTCCTCGTCCTTGTTCATGAAGTAGACGGGCTCCAGCACGGTGTAGTCGGCGTAGCCCTTCATCTCATCGGTGAAGTACTTCACCAGACCCACGGCATACTCGGAGTCCTTCTCGCACATGATGGCGATCTTCTTGTACTCGTTCTTCACGGCGTAGCGGGCCAGCATGGTGCCCTGGAAGGGGTCGATGAAGCAGATGCGGGCGTACCACTCGCAGTCCAGGGTGACGGTGGGGTTGGTGGCGGTGGCGGTCAGCGCGGGGATTTCCTCCTCACCGAACACCTCGCCGCCCGCCATGGTCAGGCCGGAGGAATACGAGCCCAGCACCGCGACCACGCCCTTGTCCACCAGGGACTGGGCCGCCAGGGTGGCCTCGGCGCGGTCGGACTTGTTGTCGCCGTAGATCAGCTCGATCTTCATGCCCAGCACCTCAGGATAGAGCTTGTTCGCCAGGTCGAAGCCCTCCTTCTCCATGGCGCCGCCCGCGGCGGTGGCACCGGTCATGGGCTCGAAGATACCGATCTTGATGGTGTCCTCTGCCAGCGCGGCGACGGACAGGGTCATCAGGCACAGGGCCATCAGCAGTGCTACGAACTTTTTCATGACATCCATCCTCCAATCGTTCAGTACGGATTGTCCGGGACGCCCCGGATAAAGCACAAGGGAGAAAGCCGGCCCGGTTCACGGAGCCTCCGGTCTCCCCCTTGAGTTGCATTCAATTATACACAAACCTGCAAATCTGTCAAGGCAAACCCGGGGAATGTACAGGAAAAATACAAGTTTCGAAAAGAAAATTTCACGAAAAGGTTTTCTGGAAGGAAACGGGAGCGCCTGCGGGGAGGTTTGGAAAGCTACATTATATATAGGTGAAAGGAGCGGAGCAGGGCACACGCCGGTAAAAGGCTGTGCAACCGCGAAAAATGGCGCTTTGCATTTCTGACGGGATATGCTACAATGTCTGCATCATCATGGGAGGTGAGCATATGCCGGGCAGGATCAGCCGCCTGCTGGAATATCTGCAGCAGCATGGGGCGGCCTATACCCTTCGGCGGCTGGGTGAGAAGCTGGGGGAGCAGTACCTGGGCACCTATGATCGGCTATGGGAGAGGATGCGGGCCGGGGACGCGGAGCTGCAGGCGCAGCGGGCCGATCAGCCGCCTGCGGGGCGCATCAGCATCATCATCCCGGTCTATCAGACGCG
>JAEDKS010000251.1 GCA_016295665.1 Clostridia bacterium | reverse complement strand
TGGCGTTCAGGTATTCCAGGATTTCTGCGGCGTTGGTGTCGGGCTTGACCTTCGGGAACACGCGCTCGATGCGCCCCTCGGGGTCAATAACGTAGGTGGTGCGCACCACGCCCATGCTGACCTTGCCGTAGTTCTTCTTCTCCTGCCAGACGCCGTAGGGCTCGATGACCTTCAGCTCCGGGTCGGAGAGCAGCAGGAAGGGCAGCTGGTACTTCTCCTCAAAGCGCTTATGGCTGGCGACGCTGTCCCGGCTGATGCCGATGACCACCGCGTCCCGGGCCGCAAACTCCTCCAGACGCTCCGCAAAGCCCACCGCCTGCCGGGTGCAGCCGGCGGTGTTGTCGCGGGGATAAAAATACAGGATGACCCGCTTCCCCAGAAAATCGTGAAGGGAGTGCATCGTACCGTTCTGATCAGGCAGCGTGAAATCCGGTGCCTTCGTTCCTGTTTCGAGCATGGAAAGAACCTCCTTGCAAGCCTTTTTCCACCACCATGATGATACCAGAAGAAGCCGGATTGCGCAAGCCATATTTCCGCGCCTGAGGGCAAGTTTTGCGGAAGCGCCATTAACGGCTTGCATTTTGGAGTGACCTGTAGTATATTTTATATGGCGTTGTTTACGCTTCATGGATTCGTGAAGGAGGACATAGAGATGAAACTGATCGTTGCGATTGTGCAGGACGAGGATGCCTCCCGTCTGGTGGGCAAGCTGATGGATGCCGGGTTCGGCGTGACCAAGCTGGCAACGACCGGCGGCTTCCTGCGGGCTGGCAACACCACCCTGCTGGCAGGTGTGGACGATAACCGTCTGGACGACGCCATGGCGGTTATTGAGAAGGTCTGCAAGTCCCGCAAGCAGATGGCGACCGCCCCCACGTCCATGGCAGGCGTCGGCGGCGCTTCTTATTCGCCCTATCCCATCGAGGTGATGGTGGGCGGTGCCACCGTGTTTGTGCTGCCGGTGGAGCAGTTTGTCAAGCTGTAAGCGATGGATATGGAAATGCGGCCCGTGAGCCTCTCCGACTTCCGGGAGCAGGGCGCCGTGGCGGACGGCCTGCTGAAAACGCTGCGGGACGGAACCTTTGTCCATGCCTATCTGATCTCCGGCATGGCGGGCGTCGGAAAGCGGACGCTTGCCACGCTGATGACGCAGTATCTGCTGTGCGGTGCGGGGGCGCAGGAGCAGGGTCTCCTTGCCGGTCTTGATCTGCCGGCACCGGAGCGCCCCTGCGGCGTGTGCCCCGCCTGCGTGCAGGTGCGTGACGGTAACCATCCGGATGTGGTGCTGCTTCGTGCGCCGGATCGCCATGTCAGTCCGGATCCGGAGGATCAGAAGAAGGCCGGCATCGTGGTGGGGGATATCCGCGAGGTGATCCGCATCGCCGGCACCCACACCTACGAGGGCGGCTGCCGCGTGGTGCGGATTGAGCAGGCGGAGAAGATGAATCCGGCGGCCCAGAACTGCCTGCTGAAAACCCTGGAGGAACCGCTTCCCGGGACGGTTTTTCTGCTGCTGACCGATACGCCTGAAACGCTGCTTCCCACCATCGTCAGCCGCTGCCGCCATCTGAAGCTGCACGCCTGGTCCGATGAGACCATCCTGCGGATTCTGCGGGATGTCGGCGTGCCGGAAAAGCGCTGTCAGGAGAGCCTTCGCGTGTGCGGCGGCTCCATCGGCAGGGCGCTTTCGGTCGCGTCCGACGAGAGCTTCTGGCAGCGGCGTTCGGAGGTGCTTCAGGATTTCTTTGCCCTGGAGCAGCGCTCGGATATTCTGCGGGTCTCCAACGCCTGGAAGGAGCGGAAGGAGCAATCGGATGAGCTCCTGGACGACATGGAGGAGATGATCCGCACGCTGCTGATGGTGCGTCTGGGTCGCTATCCGGACACGGCACTCCAGGCATGGCCCGCCGCCTGGCAGCGCATGGCGAAGCAGGCGGAGCCCGAAGCCTTTGCGCGCCTGCTGGACGCGGTGCGCGAGGCGAGAAAACTGAGAATGAACCAGGTGACGTGGCAGGCGATCGTCGAGCGGCTGCTGCTTCAGCTGATGGAGGAAAAAGCCCGATGGTTAACGTGATTGGCGTTCGCTTTCAGAACGCCGGAAAGCTCTATTTTTTTGACCCCGGTCAGTACTGGCCTACCCCGGGAGATTTCGTAATCGTGGAGACCTCCCGCGGCATCGAGTTCGGCGAGGTGGTCACGCCGGTGCATGAGATCAACGACGAGCAGCTGCAGTCCCCGCTGAAGAAGGTGCTGCGCATCGCCTCGGCGCAGGACATGCAGCACGCCAATGACAACAAGGCCGCCGAGAAGGAAGCCTATGCTATCTGCCAGAAGAAGATCGGCGAGCACAAGCTGGACATGAAGCTGGTCAGCGTGGAATATACCTTTGACAACAGCAAGCTGCTGTTCTACTTCACCGCCAACGGGCGCGTGGACTTCCGCTCCCTGGTGAAGGATCTGGCGGGCGTGTTCAAAACCCGCATCGAGCTGCGTCAGATCGGCGTGCGCGATGAGGCGAAGATGCTGGGCGGACTGGGCCCCTGTGGGCGTCCCATCTGCTGCGGCACCTTCCTGGGCGACTTCCAGCCGGTGTCCATCAAGATGGCGAAGGAGCAGAACCTGT
>JAEDKS010000250.1 GCA_016295665.1 Clostridia bacterium | reverse complement strand
AAGGAGAGCAAGGACCTGCTGGCTGGTCGCTACGGCAAGCTGCCCGGAACCGTGAACGAGGAAGTGCGCAAGAAGTGCATCGGCGACGAGCAGGTGATCACCTGCCGCTTTGCCGATACCCTGCCGCCGGAGCTTGACAAGCTGCGCGACGAGATGCGTCAGTGGTACCAGAAGGAAGAGGACGTGCTGAGCTACGCCATGTTCCCGAAGGTTGCGCCCAAGTTCTTCGAGTATCGTGCCGCTCAGCAGATGAAGATCGACTCCACCATGCTGAACAAGTACGACAAGACCATGCCCGTGTAACAAGCCTCGGACTGCTCCGGACGCGATGCCCGGAGCAGTCCATTTTCAGCATGGACGATTGAAGGTCCCGGGGATGCAAAATGCGAAAAAAGTGGGAAAACCTCTTGACTGTCAACCTGCTTGATGGTGTATGGTATTGACAGAAACCACCGGAAAGGGGGAGCTAACGGCTTGACCATCAAACAAATGGAGGAGCGCAGCGGGATGTCCCGGGCCAACATCCGCTTCTATGAGGCGGAGGGGCTGCTGTGTCCCGCACGGCAGGAGAACGGCTATCGCGATTATTCGGAGGATGACCTGACGGCGCTGCTGCGGATTCGTCTGCTGCGGACGCTGGAGCTGTCCCTGGATGAAATCCGGGCGGTGCAGGAGGGACGGCTGTCCCTGCGCGATGCGCTGGAGAAGCGTTCGGCGGAGCTTGAGCAGGAGGAGAAGCGGCTGGAGCGCACCCGTCAGGTGTGCAGGGAGCTGTGTGAGAGAAGCGTGTCATACGACGGGCTGGACGCACGGCGCTACCTCGATGAGCTGAACCGGCAGACGGCGCCGGCCTCTGTGATGGCGGCGCCCGCGCCCGTGTGGCATGCGGATGTGGCAACGAGGGTTCGTGCGCCCCTGCGCCGCTGGGCCGCGAGGCTATTGGACTGGATGCTGTTTTCCGTCCTCTGGGCAGTGCTGCTGGGCGCTTTGCTTCACATCAATCCCACCCGGTCGATGCCCTGGAGCATCTATGCCTTCCTTGTGCTGGACTGGGCGGTGGAGCCGCATCTGCTCCACCGGTTCGGTACCACCCCGGGCAAGTGGCTGCTGGGGCTCCGGGTCGTTGGCCCGGACGGCACCCCTCCGGATGAGGAGCAGGCAAGGGAACGAACCAACCGGGTGCTGCTGTGGGGGCTTGGTCTGTACCTGCCCGTCTTTTCGACAGTCCGGCGGCTGATGAGCCTGAAGCGCTGCGTGGACGGGGACGAGCTGCCCTGGGAGCAGGAAACGTCGCTGGTGCTTCGGGACGGGAAGCGATGGCGCACGGTGGCGGCGGTGGGGGCATGGCTCGTCCTGCTTGCCTGCAGCGAGCTGGCAAGCCGTGCCGCCGTGCTCCCGCCCAACCGGGCACCTCTGACGGTGGCGGCGTTCGCGCAGAACTATAATCACTATGTGGACTACTATGGCTACAGCGATACGCTCCTTCTGGACAGCGAGGGCAGGAATGCCGCCGCGCAGGAGGAGGGCGTGTTCGTGGTGATGGCGGGTTCACCGGAGCTAAATACTTTGCCGGAGTTTGACTATGAGGTGGATGAGGACGGCCTGCTACGCCGCGTGGTGATGACGGTGGAGCTTCCCCCCGCCAGGCGAACAGACTGGCTGAGCGTCCCCACCGTGCAGCCCATGCTGGCTGCCATGGCGATGGCCCGGGCGCAGCCTGCCTACGATTTCCTGAACGGCAGCGGCGAGCATGCCTTCTTCATTCTGACGGAGGATCCGTTTGTGGACTACGAGCGTCAGCTGCAGCAGGTGCGCTTTTCCCGAAGCCTCGTTCAACAGGGCTATCTGGAAACGGGGATGAATGGTCTGCTGCTGCCCGCGGAGGACAGGGAGCAGTCGCTGTCCTTCCGGTTCTGCGTGGAGGTCATCGGAAAATAAATAAATTTTTGACGCAGGCAGGAAAAACATAGTAGAAGGTAGAATCATATGAAACAGGGAGAAGTTTGAAAATTCTCCCACCACCTGTACGGCTTTCCCGTACAAGACTACCTATTACTACCATACTGGAGGGTGCAACATGAGCCTGAATCTGGAATACCTGGGCATTGTCAATCCCAAGGCTGTTTACCGCAATCTTCCCGTGGCGCAGCTGACCGAGCGGGCCATCCTGCGCGGCGAGGGCACGCTGAGCAACACCGGTGCGCTGGTGGTCAAGACCGGCAAGTACACCGGCCGCTCCGCCAACGATAAGTTCATCGTCGACACGCCCGCTGTGCATGACGACATCGCCTGGGGCAAGGTGAACCGCCCGATCTCCCAGGAGAAGTTCAACGCCATCCGTGCCAAGGTCGTCGCTTATCTGCAGAACCGCGAGGTGTTTGTGTTCGACGGCTTTGCCGGTGCCGATCCCAAGTACACCAAGTCCTTCCGTATCGTGAACGAGCTGGCCAGCCAGAACCTGTTCATCCATCAGCTGCTGCGCCGTCCTACTGCTGAGCAGCTGGAGAACTTCAAGGAGGACTATGTCATTATCGCCGCGCCCGGCTTCAAGTGCGACCCCGCCATCGACGGCACGCACTCCGAGGCTGCCATCCTCGTGGACTACGAGCAGAAGATGGTCGTGATCTGCGGCACCCAGTACG
>JAEDKS010000249.1 GCA_016295665.1 Clostridia bacterium | reverse complement strand
GGTGAAGCAGCCCGAGAGCAAAAAGCAGCAGGTCAGCGTGGCCTCCAAAACCGGGGCCATGACCCGCACGGTGCCCATGTCCTGCGACGTGCGCGGCAAGACGCTGGACGAGGCGCTGCTGGAGGTGGGCCAGTACCTGGACATGGCCTCCCTGGCGGGGCTGGGCGAGGTGAGCATCATCCACGGCAAGGGCACCGGCACCCTCCGCGCCGGCATCCAGCAGGAGCTGCGCAGGAATCCCCACGTCAAGAGCTTCCGCCTGGGCGTCTACGGCGAGGGCGAGAGTGGCGTGACCATCGTGACGATGAAATAAAAATTGTCACCAAATTGTATCAATTACGCGATATACTTGCAAAAAGTGTGAAATATGGCTATACTATTCCCGGGCGGCCTCTGCGGCTGCCCGGACAGCGAACGCTGATTTGACCGATTGGAGGATGCTCTATGCAGCCCAGACGAATCGTGGGTGCCCTGCTGGATAATGTGAGCCGCGTCATCGTGGGCAAGGAGGAGGCCATCGAGTATGCCCTCATCGCCCTGCTGTGCCGTGGTCATGTGCTGATCGAGGATGTGCCCGGCGTGGGCAAGACGACCCTGGCGAGCGCGCTGGCGAAGTCGCTGGACTGCTCCTTCCGGCGCATCCAGTTCACGCCCGACCTGATGCCCTCGGATGTGACGGGCTTCACGCTGGTCAACTTCCAGACCGGCGCCATGGAGTACCGGGAGGGCGCGGTGATGAGCCAGGTGGTGCTGGCGGACGAGATTAACCGCACTAGCCCCAAGACCCAGTCCGCGCTGCTGGAGGTGATGGAGGAGCATCAGGTGACGGTAGATGGCGTAACCCATCCGCTGCCCCAGCCCTTCATCGTGCTGGCGACGCAGAATCCCGGCGAGTTCGTGGGCACCTACCCGCTGCCCGAGGCACAGATGGATCGCTTCTTCCTGAAGATCGCCATCGGCTATCCCACGGTGGAGCAGGAGATGGACGTGCTGGAGCGCTACTCGGCGAAGGTGAAGCCCATGGAGCAGCTGCAGCCCGTGTGCAGCGCGGCGGACGTGATCGCCATGCAGGACATGGTGGCGGAGGTGTACTGCTCGCCGGAGGTGCGCAGCTATGTGGCGACCATCGCCGCGGCGACCCGGCGCGACCCGGCGCTGCAGCTGGGCGCGTCCACCCGCGCCGCCATCGCGCTCATCCGGGGCGCGCAGGCGTGTGCCCTGCTGGACGGGCGTGACTTCATCCTGCCGGAGGACGTGCAGCACATGGTACGCCCGGTGCTGTGCCACCGGCTGGTGCTGAATCCCGAGGCGCGCATGAAGGGCGTGACCCCGGAAATGGTGATTGGCAACATCATGAAGAATACGGCGGTGCCGGTCAAGCTATGAGAAGTCGGATTTTCCCGGTGGTGATGACGGCGCTGGGGCTGCTGCTGACGGGGCTGTCCACGGGGGCGAAGTCGTTCCTGACGGTGGCGGTGCTGCTCCTGCTTCTTCTGCTGCTCTGCTATCTGTCGGTGCTGCGGGCCGCCAGGACGCTGTCCATCCAGACGCGGCTGACTGAAAAGAGCGTGGTGCGCGGCAGCGATGTGGCGCTGGAGCTGCGGGTGACCTATAAGGGCCTCATGCCCGTGGCGCCCATTCAGCTGGAGCTGCTGTCCATGCCTGAGATGCCCGGCGAGGTGCTGCGGCTGGGCTGGGCACCGGGCCGGCAGCAGACCGCCCGCATCCGTCTCCATGCCAGCCACGTGGGCGTGTGTCAGCCCGGGCTGAAGAGGTGCGTGGTGGAGGATCTGTTCGGGATGTTCACCTACGAGTGGGTGCCCTCGAACGTGCACAGCGACCTGCTGGTGCTGCCCCAGACCTTCGAGGTGGCGGCACTGACCTTTGCGCCGGGCGATCCCGGCATGGGCACCATGGCCCGGGCCACGGAGGACGTGACCAGCCCGTCGGACGTGCGCTCCTACGTGCCCGGTGACCCCATGAAGAAGATTCACTGGAAGCTGAGCCTGCGCAAGCGGGAGCTGCTGGTGCGGCGGTTTGAGGAGCCGGTGCTGCCCGACGCCCTGGTGCTGATGGACTGCTCCCGGCCCCCCGCCGCCACCGAGGAGGAGGCGGCTGACCTGCAGGACGCGCTGCTGGAGACGGCGGCGTCCATCATGGTCAGCCAGGAGCGCTCCGACCATGTGGTGCGCCTGCCGCTGGTGGGGGAGCACCCCATCGAGCTGGAGAAGGGCATGGGCATGCCCCTGGTGCTGGAGAATCTGGCGCGCATGGACTTCTCCGCCACCGACCGCTTCGAGCGGGTGCTGACGCTGGAACTGCGAAGGATGCGCAGCGTGGGCGCGGTGGTCATCATCACCGCCCGGCTCAGCGGCGACATCGTCGAGGCCATCGTGCGGATGCGCCGGATGGGCCCGGTGGTGCGGCTGTACCTGATCACCACGGTGCCCGACGCACCGGAGATGATGCCCTTCATCCACCGCCTGCAGCGCGCGGAGGTGGAGGTCTGCTATGTGCGCCCGCTGCGGGTGTGATATGCCGCACGACAGGAAAAGCGGCGTGCCTGAAAGGAGGCGATCGGACTGAAGCTGCTGCAATCTACGGCCTTGAAGCACGGCGCGCTGGCGCTGCTCATGGCCCTC
>JAEDKS010000248.1 GCA_016295665.1 Clostridia bacterium | reverse complement strand
AGACCAGACCCTCCTGGCTCTCGCCGTCGCCGATGATGGTGTACACATGGCAGGGATTGCCCGTCTTCTTCGCGCCCAGCGCCATGCCGACGGCGATGGAGATGCCCTGGCCCAGGGAGCCGGTGGAGGCATCCACGCCGGGGCACTTCTTCACGTCCGGATGGCCCTGCAGGATGCCGTGCAGCTGACGGAACTTGTCAAACTCCTCGGGGCCGAAGAAGCCGCGCTCGCACAGGGTGCCGTACAGGCCGGGGGCCGCGTGGCCCTTCGACAGCACGAACCGGTCGCGATTCGGGTTCTTGTCGTCCTTGGGGTCAACGCCCTTCATCACGTCGAAGTACAGCGCCACCAGCGTCTCGGTGGCGGACAGCGATCCGCCGGGATGTCCGGCGCCCGCCTTGTTGGTCATGATAATGATGTCGCGCCGCACGGCACGGCACACCCGTTGGAGCTCCTGAATGTCCATGGGCAACCCTCCTCTATCGTATTGCACACCGCCGCAGCGGTGCTGCCGACCAGGTGTCTGACGCGCCGGTGCCTCCGGCGCATACCACAACCATTATAAGTTCCCCGGCCCCGCTTGTCAAGCGCCCGGAAGCGGGAACGGCGCGTTTTGAGGCATCAGAGCGCGACGGGCTGCTCCTCCCCCGCCTCGGGGGCCGCCTCGGTCAGGTAGGGGTTCGCCGGCAGCTCCCAGCCGCCCTTCTCCAGCAGCTCGCCCACCGGGATCACCTGCAGGCCCAGCGTGCCCATGTAGTAGTCCAGCGCCCGGCGCAGGTTCTCCTCGCAGGTATAGCCGTCCAGATGGAACAGGATGATGCTGCCCGGGCCCACCTTGTTCGTCACCCGCTTGAACACCTTGTCGGCGGTGTAGCTCTTGTCCCAGTCGTGGGAGTCGATGCTCCACATGATGACCTCCATGCCCGCCGCCCGGCTCAGCGCCGTCACCGCGCCGTTCACGTCGCCGTAGGGCGGGCGGAACAGCGTGGGCACCACGCCCAGCTGCTGCTGGATGTACTCGCTGGCACCCTGAATCTCGTTGATCTGCCGGGTGCGGCTCTGCTCGGTCAGGCGCGGGTGCGTCATGCTGTGGCAGCCGATCTCATGCCCCGCGTCCCGGATGCGCTCCGCCTCCTCCGGGAAGTTCTTCACGAAGTAGCCGGTGAAGAAGAACGTGGCCTTCACCCCGTACTCCTCCAGCACACCCAGCACCACGTCCGTGTTGTCCCCGTAGAAGCCGCAGTCCAGGCTGATGGACATGACCGGCTCCGTGGTCTCCACGGTCTTGACCGTGGGGCGGCTCAGGTCGGACACCGCCACGTACAGGTCCTCCCCGGTCACCTTCCGGTCGCCGTACCACACGTTCAGCGTGTGGCCGCCCAGGTGCTTCTCCTCCATCGGGATGCGGAAGGCGATCGCCTTCGCGCCGGCGTTGAACACCTTCTCTGCCCAGACCGTGCCGTCCGCGTCCCGCAGCTCCAGCACGCTGCCCGCCGGGAGCGTGCCGCCCGAGAGCACCTTCATCTCCAGATACAGCTCCTTGCCCAGGTAGGTCACATAGTCGTTGGAGCGGTACTGCAGCCGGGGCAGCCGCGCCTCCTCCTCCGCCAGGCCCGGCAGCGCGCCCAGGGCGCACAGCAGGCACAGCACCAGCACCGCGCTCATCACTCGTTTCATGCTTCGCTTCCTCTCCCGTATCCTCTGTGTTGTCGTGTTCCGCCCATCCGGTGGGGGCGTGACAGGATCTTCCGGTTTTCGTCTCTCTGCCGCTCCTATTATACACGATTCCATCCATCTTGGCAAGCGTGGGGCGCGGGGCGGGACAGAAAGTTGTAAATCCTGCCGGTCAGCCCTTGCGAAGGCGGCGCGGGAATGATATAATCTGAAGGGTTTGTGTATGATGCGAGGAGGTACCTGGATGAAACGGTTCGGGGTGCTCATGTGTTTGCTGTGTCTGGCGCTTTCGGTGGCGCGGGGCGCGTTGGCGTCCGAGCCGCTGGTTGCCGATGACAACGCGCCCGTGTCGGAGGAGGAGCTGGCGCTCCTTGCGCGGCAGGAGGCGGACGCGTGGGACGCGTGGGAGCCCGTGGGGCCGGTCTATCAGGACAGGGGCATTGAGGACTTCGACCTGTCCTCCCCCGCGCTGTACACCTGCACCGTGGCGAAGAACTACAGCCTGTTCGCCGTGCGCTACGCCACCTCCGAGGAGGCCAACACCGCGCCCCGGGTGCTCCGCGCCAAGGATCACGCCTACACCGCCGAGGTGCTCTGGGTGGATCAGGCCTGGGCCATCGTCCGGGCCGAGGGGCAGATCGGGTACATCAAGCGGGACTTCATCTCCGAGGTGACCCCCGTGGACGCCTCCGTGCCGCCCTACGGCGTTCAGAAGTCCACGTACATCGCCACCACCGCCTCCCTCGCCCACGTGCGGCGCTCCATGAGCGCGGAGGACGACAGCTGGGTCATTCTGAACCCCGGCACCCTGCTCTCCATCTGGCGGATTCAGGACGGATGGGCCGTCGTGCCCTACTGGCGCACCTATGGCTACATCGACATGAACGAGCTGACCGGCCTGATCCCCGTGTCCCCCACCGATACCCCCATCCGGGAGGACAGCCCCATCGCGGCCTACACCTCCTACTACA
>JAEDKS010000247.1 GCA_016295665.1 Clostridia bacterium | reverse complement strand
CGCAGGTGACGGGTGCGCTTGGTGGTCTTGAGCCGAACCTGGTGGTTGGCATTCATCTGCTTATGCTGCACTTTACCGGTCTTGGTAAAGGAGAAGCGCTTGGCAGCACCACGGTGAGACTTCTGCTTGGGCATGGTGGTTCCTCCTTTCAATGCTGCGCCGGGGATGCCCCGGCTTTTCCCGCTCGACCTTCCGAAGGGGGAGGGAAGCGGGCTTCCTGTGCTTTATTCGGCTTCGGTGGAAGCGTTGTTCCCCTTGGCTGCCGCCTCGCGGCTGGCCTTCTTCTCGGCGAAGGAGGCCTTGGCGGCCTTGGGAGCCAGGACCATGATCATATGACGGCCATCCATCAGCGGGCGGCGCTCCACCATGCTGACGTCCTTGCACCGCTCGGCGAAATCGTTCATGACCTTCAGGCCGATTTCGCTGTGGGTGATCTGGCGGCCGCGGAAGCGGATGGACACCTTCACCTTGTCGCCGCCCTGAAGGAACTTGATCGCCATCTTCGCCTTCGTGAGAACGTCGTTCTCCTCGATGGTCGCAGACAGCTGCACCTCCTTGGTTTCGACAACGCGCTGGTTCTTGCGATTCTCGCGCTCGCGCCGCGACTGCTCGTAGCGGTACTTGTCATAGTCCAGCAGCTTGCACACAGGCGGCTTCGCGGTGGGCTGGATCTTGGCCAGATCGTAGCCGCGCTCCTCCGCCAGCTCCAGCGCCTTTTGCGTGAGCATGACGCCCAGCTGTTCGCCGTTCTCGTCAATGACGCGAACCTCTCTGTCGCGGATCTCCTCGTTGATGATTAAATCGAGTGCGATGTCCAAACACCTCCCATTTTTCTGCGTTTGACGCCGCCTCCGTCTCTCCGGGACAGAAAAAGCGGCGGGATGCTTACCCCGTCGCCTCTCGACCCGGACTCGGCATGAGCCGCACATCGCCCCCAGGGGATGTGGAATGCCGAGAACCCGGCAGCGTGAGCCGCGCAAGGTGAGAGACGGGCAAGCCTCTGCTTCAAACACAAGTATTATACCAGCTTGTTTGCCCGCTGTCAAGCCCTGAAACAGGCTTTTTTTCAGCATGGGACGGCGGCAGGCGGTGACGGACAGGCGGGACCGATGAATGCTCAGATAATGGTCTGCTGCCGGGGCCAGGGAACCCGCAGCGTGACGGGCGGATGGCACAGGGAGGGCAGCACCTGCTGCCAGAATACATCCTGCTGGAAGATGACCGTCGCCGTGTTGTCGCAGGGATGGAACGCGATGCGGCCCGGGCGGCGGATGTCCTCGTCCAGCACCAGCTGAATCTGCCGTTCCGGGTCGAACCACAGCGCCAGCGGGCTCAGGCTGCCGCTCTCCAGCTGCAGCAGCGCCGGCAGGCACTCGCCGGGGGCGAAGGAGAGCCGGGACACGCCCAGCAGCTTGCTCACATCGGCGGTGCGGAAGGGCTTGTCCGGCAGGGTGACGTACAGGTAGAACGCTGTCTGCTGTCGGTTGCACAGGAGGATGTTCTTGCAGAAGGTCACATCCGGTGCCGCGTAGGGGAGGCGCAGGCAGTCCTCCATGGTATGGGCCGCCTCGTGGTGGTATTCCTCGAAGGGGATGGACAGGCTGCGGAGATGGTCAAGAACCCTTTGCTTGTTGGACACGTCAGGTCGCTCCTTTGCTTCCGGGACTGGGCGGGCATGGAAACGGGGCTGAACACCCGTGTCGGATGCCAGCCCCGTTGCTGTCTGGGAAGGATCGGTGCGGACGATCACTCGTCGCCGAAGGAGATGCCCATGGTCTTGGCGATGCGCACCATCTGGTCATCCTCGGGCACCAGCTTGGGCACGCCGGCGATGTCCTTGAGGGCGTTGTGACCGATGGTGTTGCCCTTCAGGGCCACGGTCACGCCGAATACGCCGTCACGGATGAGCTCGGCGGCATGGACGCCGAACTGGGTGGACAGCACGCGGTCGTAGGCATTGGGGGAGCCGCCGCGCTGAATGTGACCGGGCACGACGCTGCGGGCCTCCACGCCCACCAGGTCGCGGAGCTGCTGCGCCACGTCAGCGGAAGAGGAGTAGTGCGTTTCGGCCCGGCGAGCCTCGCGCTCCTTCTTCTTCATCTTGGCTTCTTCCTTGTTCATGGCGCCCTCGGCGACGGCGATGATGGTGAAGCCCTTGTTGTTGCGGGCGCGGGCCTCGACGACCTTCGCCACATTCTCGATGCTGTAGGGGATCTCGGGAATCAGCACCACGTCAGCGCCGCCCGCCACGCCGGCGTACAGCGTCAGCCAGCCGGCCTTGTTGCCCATGATCTCGATGACCATGCAGCGACCGTGGGAGGCGGCGGTGGTGTGGATGCGGTCCACCACATCGGTGGCGATGTCCAGCGCGGTGTGGAAGCCGAAGGTGAAGTCGGTGCCGAACAGGTCGTTGTCGATGGTCTTGGGCAGACCGATGACGTTCAGCCCCTCCTCGGAGAGCAGGTTGGCGGTCTTGTGGGTGCCGTTGCCGCCCAGGGTGACCAGGCAGTCCAGCTTCAGATCGCGATAGGTCTTTTTCATGGCGGCAACCTTGTCCACCTTGTCCTCACCGATCTTGCGCATATCGCGGAAGGGCGTGCGGGCGGTGCCCAGGATGGTGCCGCCCAGGGTCAGGATGCCGGAGAA
>JAEDKS010000246.1 GCA_016295665.1 Clostridia bacterium | reverse complement strand
GCGTGGCTGCACCGGATTCCGGTGGTGTGCCACGAGAGCGACCTGACCCCCGGTCTCGCCAACAAGCTGTGCAAGCCCTTTGCCCGGCGCATCGTGACCACGTTCCCCGAGTGTGCCCAGGCGCTGGGCAGCAAGGCGGAGAGCGTGGGCACGCCCCTGCGCCCGGAGCTGTTTCAGGGCAGCCGCGCCCGGGGGCTGAGCTACCTGCACTTCACCGGCACCCGGCCCATTCTGCTGATGATGGGCGGCTCCTCCGGCGCACAGGCGGTGAACAAGGCCCTGCGGGAGGCCCTCCCCCAGCTGACGGAAACCTTTGACGTGGCGCACATCTGCGGCAAGGGCAATCTGGAGCCCGCGCTGGAGGGCACCCCGGTCTATGCCCAGATGGAGCTGCTGGACGCGGAGCTGCCGGATGTGCTGGCCTGTGCCGACCTGGTGCTGAGCCGCGCCGGCAGCAACGCGCTGATGGAGTTCCAGGCGCTGGCGAAGCCCATGCTGCTCGTCCCCTACCCCAAGGGCGCCAGCCGTGGCGACCAGATTCTGAACGCCCAGAGTCTGGAGAAGCGCGGCCTGTGCCGAGTGCTGCTGAAGGAGAACATGACCGCCGAGACGCTGGTGCAGGAGCTGCTCCGGACGTGGGACATGCGGGAGCAGCTGGTGGACAACGTGCGCAAGGCACCCCCGGCGGATGGCACCCGGCGGGTGCTGGAGGTCATCGAGGAGGTTCAGCGGAAAGAGCTTCCCATGGGGCAGGGCGACCCGGACAGCGATGCGGTCCGGGCCGCCCTGCTTTCACCACGCCCGCAGGAAGTCCACGATCTGCTCCTGACTGTCCCGCCGGGCCGCCGCGCAGGCGTCCGGGTAGCGCCGCTCATTGGGCATGAGCAGGTTCTTCACCCGCCTGAGCTGGCGAGGCACCTCGGCACAGCCGATCAGATGGCTTCCCCGCTCGTAGACCACCGCCCGGACCCGATGGGGATAGCCGCTCTCCCTCAGACGCCGCTCCATCCGTGGAACCGCCATGTCCGAGGGCCAGCAGTCGTCGTGCCGCACCCCCAGCAGCAGCACATCGGCGCTCATGCGCTCCACGCGGATTCTCCCCTGCTCCGCGTGCTCGCTGGTGTCGTAGGCGTACCGCATCAGCCCCGGGCGCTGCGCCCCCGGCAGGCGCAGCCACGTCAGCAGCGCCCGGAACAGGCTGCCGTGGAGCACGCTGAAGCGGGAGCAGGGCACATCCCTGTCCCGGTACCGGTAGACCGAGCAGCCCACGGGCCGGATGCCCCCCGCCACGCCCTCCATCACATAATCGTAGGGCACCACCGCGAGGACACAGGTGATGTCGGGCAGCAGGGACGCGCACAGCAGCGCATAGCCCGCGCCGGTGGAGATGCCGTGGATCGCGATGCGGTCGTAACCGTTCCGCTTCAGCTCCTTTACGGCCCGCTCCACGTACTCCACGGGAATGCCGTACATGCTGCGCGGCATGCCCTGCCACAGGTAATACCCCAGACACAGCACGCTGTAGCCCTCCCGCACCAGATACTGCGACATTTCCAGCGACACCGCCTCGCCGCAGCCCGCGCCGTTCAGATAGATGACCGCCTTTTCCCGCCGTGCTCCGCCCTCCTGCCACACGGCGCAGAAGCCATCCTCCCGGAGCGTGTACCGCTGCTTCATCATGTGCCCTTCCCCCTTTCCCATGGATGACGTGCGGCCCGGACAGCGATGCTGTCCGGGCCGCCTGCTTCAGAAGTTGCCTCCGTCAAAGCCCCAGTTCTCGATCTCCTGATAGGTGACATACACCCTGCCGGCGGGCACGCCGGTCTCCTGCTCGACAATGGCGCACAGCGCGCCGGTCAGGCGGTCGTAGTGCTCGGGCGAGGCGCCGTAGAGCTTGACCTCGCAGATGGCGCAGGGCGCGTCGCTGCCCTGGAAGGCCATGGGCGTCCCGTCGCGCCAGGAGAGCATCAGCCACTGCTCGCTCTTGCCGGGTAGAAGCCGGATGGCCTCGCCCATGCGGCGCTTCATGGCATCGCGCTGCCCGTCCGTCAGACGGGCGTTGGTGGTGGTGGCAATATAGGGCATGCGGTTTCCCTCCTTACACGTTCAGCTCCTGCTTTTCGCCCAGCACGTCGGCGTTCTCCGCCAGCACGGGGCGAATCACATCCCGCAGGTATTCCTCCACCTGCTCCTCGCTGCGCCCGGTGAACTGCTCGGGCCGGAGGATGGCCTCCACCTCCTCGCGGGTCACCATGAAGGCGGGGTCGGCACAGATGCGGTCGATGAGGTCGTTGGGCCTGCCCTCCTCCTTCACCACGCGGGCCGCGGCCTGGGAGTGGACGCGGAGCTTCTCATGCAGCTCCTGCCGGTTGCCGCCCTTCTGCACCGCGTCCATCATGATGTTCTCGGTGGCCATGAAGGGCAGCTCGTTCATCACGCGCTGACGGATGACCTTGGGGTAGACCACCAGCCCGTCACACACGTTCATCATGATGTTGAGGATGGCATCCACGCCCAGGAACGCCTCCGCCACGGCGATGCGCTTGTTGGCGCTGTCGTCCAGGGTGCGCTCGAAGAACTGCACGCCGGCGGTGATGGCCTCGTTGAGGGTGTCCACCATCACATAGCGGCTGAGGGCGTTGATGCGCTC
>JAEDKS010000052.1 GCA_016295665.1 Clostridia bacterium | reverse complement strand
GGCCATCGTCAACAACCTGGCGCCGCTGCTCTTTCTCTGGTTCCGGCAGGAGCTGGGCTTCACGCTGCCGCAGATCACGCTGATCACCACGGTGAACTTCGCGGTGCAGCTGGCGGTGGATCTGGCGTCCACGGGCTTTGTGGATCGTATCGGCTACCGGCCCTGCGTGGTGGCGGCGCATGTGCTGAGCGCGGCGGGGCTGGCGGGCATGGCGGTGCTGCCGGGATGCGTGGGCAGCCCCTTTGCGGGCATGATGGCGGCGGTGGTGCTGTACGCCATCGGCGGCGGCCTCATTGAGGTGCTGATTTCCCCCATCGTCGAATCCTGCCCCACCGAGGGCAAGGAGGCCGCCATGGGCCTGCTGCACTCCTTTTACTGCTGGGGCCATGTGCTGCTGATTGTGGTGTCCACGGCGTTCTTTGCCGTCTTTGGCATCGCCCGGTGGCGGGTGCTGACGTGCCTGTGGGCGCTGCTGCCGCTGGGGAACGCGGTGTATTTTCTCCTGGTGCCCCTGTACCCCGTGGTGCCCGACGGCACGGCGCGCATGACCCTGCCGCAGCTCTTGCGCCAGCGGCTGTTCTGGGTGCTGGCGCTGCTGATGGTGTGCGCCGGCGCCTCGGAGCAGGCCATGAGCCAGTGGGCCAGCGCCTTTGCCGAGAGCGCCCTGCACGTGACCAAGACCGTGGGCGACCTGGCGGGCCCCTGCGCCTTCGCGGTCATGATGGGCACCGCCCGGGCCCTGTACGGGAAGTTCGCGTCCCGCCTGCCCCTGCGGCGGGCGGTGGTGGGCAGCGCGGTGCTGTGCCTCGGCTGCTACCTGCTCGCGACGCTGGCGCCCCTGCCGGTGGTGGGGCCGCTGGGCTGCGCGGTGTGCGGCTTCTCGGTGGGCATCTTCTGGCCCGGCACGTTCTCGCTGGCGGCCCGCTCCCTGCCCGGGGGCGGCACGGCGCTGTTCGCGCTGCTGGCCCTGGCGGGGGATCTGGGCTGCTCGGGCGGCCCGACGCTGGTGGGGCTGGGCTCCGCGCTGCTGGGCGGGGAGCTGCAGGCGGGGCTGGCCCTCGCCATGGTGTTCCCGGCGGGCATCCTGCTGGGCATGATGGCCCTGAAAAGGGCGGAGGGGACATAAGACCATGCTGCATCTCTATCTTTTCCCCGAGGCCCGCTTCGCTTCAGGCAGAACACGGGCAGCGGGCCTGAAGCGAATGAAACAGTAAGTCTGCCCCTGTTTTGCCTTTCACCCGAACAAAAACGAAATGGATGAAGGAGCAAAACAACCATGAACAAAGCATTGTCTTTTCTGCGCCCTCTGCGCGCATTTCTGACGCTGTGGGCCGGGCAGAGCGTGTCCCGGCTGGGCAGCGAGATGACGGCCTTCGCCCTGACCATCTGGGCGTTTCAGCAGCAGGGCACCGTGGGTACCACGGCGCTGCTGTCGGTGTGCCACCTGCTGCCGATGGTGCTGGTGTCCCCGGTGATCGGCCCCGTGGTGGACAGCCGGGACAAGAAGCGCCTGATGCTGCTGGCGGACAGCCTGGCGGCGGCGGTGAGCCTGGGGCTGATGACGCTGGCGGGCCTGGGCCTTCTGCGGGTGCCGGTGATGTACGCCGCCAACGCGCTTCTGGGCGTGTGCGACGCGGTGCAGAGCCCGGCCTCGGCGGTGGCGGTCTCGGCGCTGGTGCCCCGGGAGCACGACGTGCGGGTCAGCGCGCTGCAGTCCCTGTCCGGGTCGCTGGTGTCGATTCTGGCCCCGGCCCTGTCCATGGGCGTGCTGGCGCTGGGCGGGCTGCAGGCGGTGCTGCTCTGCGACCTGGGCAGCTTTCTGGTGGGTGTCGCGGCGCTGCTGGTCACGCGGATTCCGCCCTGCGGCATGACGCAGGCGCTGCCCTTCCGTCAGGCCCTGCGCGGCGGCCTGCGCTTTCTGCGCACCGCGCCGGGCATCCGGGTGCTGGTGGGCTATCAGGTGCTGATTAACCTGCTGGCAGGCATCTCGTACTACAGCGTGCTGTCGCCCATGCTGCTGCTGCGCGCCGGCGGCGACCCGATGGTGCCCGGGCTGGTCAGCAGCTTTGTGGGCGTGGGGGCGCTGGCGGGGGCCGCGCTGGTGACGCTTCGCCCCGCCCGGGGCTCCCTGAGCCGTGCCATGTGCGTCAGCTACTGCCTGTCCTTTGCCCTGAGCGACCTGCTGATGGGCGTGGGCCGCACCCCGCTGAGCTGGTATGTGGCGGCGCTGGTGGGCAACCTGCCGCTCCCGCTGGGGGACGGCTGCCTGATGGCGCTCTACCGCCGGGGCATCCCCCTGTCCTGTCAGGGGCGGGTGTTCGCGCTGCGGGGGGCGCTGGTGCAGGCCGCCTGCGTGCTGGGCTATCTGCTGGGCGCGTTCCTGTCCGACCGGGTGGTGCCCGTGCTGAGCGCGGGGGAGGGGCCGGCGGCCCGCCTTATCGCGGCGCTGGTGGGCACCGGGGCCGGTCGCGCCCTGGGCATCCTGTTCGTGATGACCGCCGTGCTGGGCGGTCTGGCGAGCCTGGCGGTGTGGCGCAGCGCCCCCGTGCGCGATCTGGAGCGCGGCGAAAACCCCCCCGGGAGCCGGACGACCCGGCGACCCCGACCGAATCTCTCTAACCCCAGCTACAAGCACAGCAAAAGGAGGCTGCCGGTTTTCGCCGGCAGCCTCCCTGCTTTTGGGGTGATGCTGTTGTCCGAACCGCCTGAGCGGCGAGGGGACTTACTGCAGCGTCGCCTGATAGGCGGCGGTGTACTCCTGAATCATCAGGGCGCCACCCTCATCGTACCACTGCTGCCAGGCCGCGCGGAGGCCGTCCTCATCAATGATGCCGGCGATGTACTGCACGGCGGCGTCGGTGATGATGGTCTTGAGCTGGCTGCCGAAGGCCACGTTGGTCTCAGACACGAAGGGATAGCAGGGGTCGGTCACGGCGTAGGGCGCCAGGATGGTGTTCAGCTCGGTGTAGCGGGCACGCAGGTCGGTCAGGTAGTTGGTCTTGAGCGGGATGCACAGATCGCCGGGCAGGTTCATGCCGAGCTGGTTCAGGCTGTGCTGGATGGTCTGCACCTGCAGGGACATGTCGGTGCCGTCCTCGGGGCTGGTCAGACGGTAGCCGTCCTCGGTCAGCCAGTAGGTCACGTCCGCCACGCCCCAGTTGATGAGCATCTGGCCCTCAGCGCCGTTCACCCAGTCCAGGAACTTCATGACGCGGGGCAGGTCCTCTTCCTTCACGGACTTGGTCACAACGATCTCACCGGAGAAGCCGGCGTTCTGGGGCCACACGGACACGGTGCCGTCAGCCTTCTGCAGCGGGCCGACCATCTCGAAGATCTGCTCGGTCACGCCGGCGTTGTTCTCGAACCACTCCTGCTGACGATAGGCGTTGTCCAGGCAGTCAAAGCGCATGAAGGCCTTGTTGGTGCGCTCGATGTTGTCCCACTGGGTGGAGTCGATGGTGGCGAAGTTGGGGTCGATGCCGCCGATCTCGCACAGGTGACGCAGCCAGTTGAGGCCCTCCAGGTACGCGGGGCTCTCATGGGCGGGATAGACCTCGCCGTTCTCGTTGATGCCCCAGGTGTTGGGCGCGCCGAAGGCCACGGTGATGACGTTGATGGTGCCCTCGGTGTAGGAGCACATGTTCAGGGCGTAGGTATCGCTGCTGTAGCCCGCCAGCGCCTCAGCCAGGGCGGTCAGCTCGTCGAGGGTCTCGGGCACCTTGGTGATGCCGACGGCCTCAGCGATGTCCTTGCGGTAGTAGATGCCGGCGCGGGGATAGGCGCGGGTGCGGTACACGCCGTAGATGCGGCCGTCGATGGAGATGTTGTTGTACACGCCCTCGGAGCCCGCCAGGTTGGGATAGGTCTCGGTGTCCTTCACGTACTCGGTCAGGTCGTGGAAGGCGCCGGCGCGGGCGTTGTTGACCATGGTGGTGCCGCGGGCGTCGGTCATGACGATCAGGTTGGGCAGCACGGCATCGGTCAGGGTGGTGTTCAGCGCGTCGCCGTAGGTGGAGTTGGCGGCCCAGCGGATGTCCAGACGGACGCCGGTGGCCTCCTCAATGGCCTGCAGCACGGGGTTGTCCTGCGCCTGGAAATCCACGGTGGGATAGAAGTCAGGCAGCATGACGGTCAGCACGAAGGGTTCTTCCGCGGCGGCGAAGCTCATCAGGGAGAGCATCATCGCCAGGGCCAGGAGCAGGGAAACGAGTTTCTTCATGGGGGTACCTCCTTCTACATATGCTCAGCGGTCTTTTGACCGCCTGAAACCGGTGGGGGGAAGGGCGGGGCAGGGGAGCGCGGGCCTCAGCCCTTCAGCGCGCCGACCATGACGCCCTTGACGAAGTACTTCTGCAGGAACGGGTAGATGCACATGATGGGCACGGTGGACACCACGATGACAGCCATCTTGATGGACTGCTCAGGGGGCTGCACGAAGTCGGGGTCCATGTTCGCCATGTCGCCGGCGGAGGCGTTGGACAGAATGATGATCTCGCGGAGCAGCACCTGCAGGGGCCACTTCTCGGGGGCGCCGGACATGTAGATCATGGCGCCGAAGTAGGCGTTCCAGTGGCCCACGGCGTAGAACAGGCCGAAGGTGGCGAGCACGGGCAGGGACAGGGGCAGCACGATGCGCCACAGAACGCCGATCTCCGTGCACCCGTCAATGGACGCGGAGTCCTCCAGCTCCTGGGGGATGCTCTGGAAGAAGTTCTTGACGATCATCATGTTGTACGCGCTGATGGCGCCGGGCAGCAGCACGGACCAGTAGGTGTCCTTCAGGCCCAGGATGTTGGCGATGACGATGTAGCTGGGGATCATGCCGCCGGAGAAGAACATGGAGAAGATGACCATGTTCAGCAGCGCGTTGCGGCCCCGCAGGTGGGTCTTGGAGAGGGCATAGGCCATCGTCACGGTGAAGAACAGGTTGATGAGGGTGCCGAAGGCCGTGATGAAGATGGAGTTGGCGAAGCCGTTGAGAATCTTGTTGGAGGAGAAGATGAACCGGTAGGCGTCCAGCGTCACGTCCTGGGGGATGATGAACATGGGGCGGGTCGCCAGCTCGTACTCGGTGGCGAAGGACGCGCCGATGATGTACAGGAAGGGCAGGATGGTGGTGAAGGCCACCAGCGTCAGGATGACGTAGTTGGCGACGTCGAAGGCGCGGCTGCCGAAGCTGTCCCGCTGACCGACGGGGCCGGAGGAGATCTTCATCTTCTTTTCAGGGGTAAGCGCGGTGTTCTGTGTCATGCTCATCGCCTCCCTTTCTCAGTACAGGCCCTGCTCGCCCAGCAGGTGCGCGATCTTGTTGGAGCCGACGACCAGCACCACGCTGACCACGGACTTCATCAGGCCCACGGCGGAGGCGTAGCTGAACTGGCCCTGCTGCAGGCCCTGCTGGTACACGAATACGTCCAGCGTCTGGGACGCGCTGCGGTTCAGGGAGTTCGCCATCAGGATCAGGTGGTCATAGCCCGTGTCGAGCATGCTGCCCATGCGCAGGATGAGCATCAGCACGATGGTGGAGCGGATGGCGGGCAGGGTGATGTGCCACAGGCACCGCAGCCGTCCCGCGCCGTCCACCATGGCGGCCTCGTAGAGCTGGGTGTCCACGTTGGTCAGCGCCGCCAGGAAGATGATGGTGCCCCAGCCGGTCTCCTTCCAGATGGTCTGACCGATAATCATCCAGCGGAAGGTGCCCGGCGACCCCAGGAAGTTGATGGGCGTGCCCAGCAGCTGCTCCACCAGCTTGTACACGATGCCGGAGGAGCCGAAGAGCATCATCGTGATGGACACGACGATCACGATGGAGATGAAGTGCGGCACGTACAGGAAGGTCTGCAGCAGCTTCTTGTAGCGCAGGGAGCGCATCTCATTGAGCATCAGCGCCAGCAGGATGGGCGCGGGGAAGTAGAACACGAGATTCATGAACGACAGAATCAGCGTGTTGTACAGGTACCGCGTCCAGGAGGGGAACTTGAAGAAGTACTCGAACCACTTCAGGCCCACCCATTCGCTGCCCAGCACGCCCGAGAAGGGCACGTAGTTCTCAAAGGCGATGACGATGCCCCACATGGGCAGGTACTTGAACACGATGAAGTACACCAGTCCGGGGAGCAGCAGCAGATAGAGCCACCGATCCCGGGAGAGGTCCGACCCGAGCTTTTTCCAGTACGATCCTCCCGTGCCGGAATGGGGTTGTGCCTGGACAGCCTTTGCTTTCATGGCGCTTCCTCCCTGTTGTTCGTTTCTTGTGTTCCCGTGGGTTCCCTGGATGACCAAAGATGTCGGATGATGGTCACAAATGAGACAGATTCTCCATTTCCTTGTTTGTATCATACACAAATCAAGCCGCCAACTCAATAGCTGGCGGCTTAAAAAGTCGTTTTTGAGAAGTTGTCAAGCCCTTTTGGGCAGTCCCCGGGGATGCCGGGGCGACGGGCGTCAGAACAGCTGCACCCGGGCGCCGCCGGGAATCTCCAGCACCCGGCGCTCGGTGCCGGGGAGCTCCACCTGAATCCACACGCTGCCGGCGTTGGGGTTGTACACCTGGTCGAAGGCAGCGGTGTACTGCAGGCGGGCGGCGTCCTCCATGTAGTCCACGATCTCGATGTTGGTGGCGTACCAGATGTCCTCCCGACCGCCGATGAAGGCGCAGAACTCCTCCATGACCTGCCAGTTGTCCCGGTCGGTGAACTCGTAGCTGTGGCCCCAGACGTACATCATGTACAGGTACTGGGTCTTGAACAGGTCAGCGAAGGCCCGGGCCTTCTCCATCAGCGGCCCGTTGTGGTGGCAGGTGCCGCTCCAGGCGTAGAAGTCCTCGGGCATGCCGAACTGCCCGGTGACGGGCACCACGCGCCCGTAGCGGATGCCCAGGGCGGGCAGCATGGCGATGATCTCCCGGGAGAAGGAGCCGTTGGGGTAGGCCAGCCCCCGCACCGGGCGCCCGATGAGCTCCTCCAGCCCCCGGCGATCTGCCAGGATCTGCTCTGCCACCAGCGCCGGGGGACACCGGGCGATGGTCGGGTGGGTGTAGGTGTGGCAGGCCACCTCGTGCCCCTCGTACAGGGTGCGGTAGTCGCGGAAGGGCACGCGCTTGTCATCCCAGTCGATGCCGGCGTTCAGGTTGAAGGTGCCCCGGATGCCGTGGCGGTTGAACAGCTCCACGAGCCGGTAGTCCTCCTGCCGCCCGTCGTCGTAGCTCATGGTCAGCACCTTGTGCCTGCCGCCGGGGAAGCAGGTATAGATCACGGGAATGCGCAGCATGGTCACTCATCCTCCTTTGCGGGAAGCCAGGGGTACACCAGACGGAAGTCCATGTCGGACGCGTAGTAGAACGAGGGGTAGACGGGCTGGTTGTAGCAGTTGTTCTGCCAGGCGATGCCGCAGCGGTACTGGGGGTCGTGCATCAGGGTGGGCAGCTTGTGGCGGGTGGGGTCGGTGGAGGTGTAGATGCGGATGGCGCTGCTGTCCTCCGTGCGCAGGAGCAGCTCCTCCCGGAAGTCGCCGAAGATGTCCCCGATGAGGCAGGGGTTGCCCTTGGTGCCGTTGTTGGTCAGCGTGCCCTCGGGGGAGAGCACCACGCCCCGGCGCAGGTCGCAGACCCGACCGGTCTTGTGGCTGTGGAGATAGTCGGGGGTGTCGGTCACCTGGGTGGTCAGGTCGCCCAGCCAGTAGATGCGGGCGTTGGTGGAGGGCTCGGGAACCTCCAGCCGGTTGCCCCGGCAGTCGAACATGCCCTTCGACCACACCTGCAGCCCCCGCACCTCCGGCACCACGTCCCCGATCATGCAGCGGCCCAGATCGCCCTCGTAGTACTCGCCGAAGCGCACCTCGCCGGTCTCCGCGTCCCTCAGGGCAAAGCCATAGGGGGCGCAGCGGCCCTCCTCGAACACGTTGAAGATTTCCAGCCCCGGCACATCCGGGTCGATGTCCGCCACGTGCATGGAATCCCCGTGGCCCAGCTTGGCGGTGCGCCCGTCGGGCAGCGTGCCCGTGGCGCTGTAGAGCAGCGAGCCGTCGTGGTCGAGGCAGGCCGCGCCGTAGATGATCTCCATGCAGCCGTCCCCGTCCACGTCGGCGGCGGACAGGCTGTGGTTGCCCTGCCGGGCGAGGGGGCCCCAGACCGGGTCGGTGCCGTCCTGGGCGTCGTCCGGGGAGATTCGGAAGGGGTTCTTCATGGGCAGGAAGCCCGAGTCCGCCGACCAGCGCAGCTGGTGATGCCCGTCCCGCAGGTCGTAGGCGGCGACGCAGGCGCGGGTGTAGTAGCCCCGGCACACGATCAGCGAGGGGTGCACCCCGTCCAGATACGCCACCCCCGACAGGAAGCGATCCACCCGGTTGCAGGGCTCGATGCGGTTCCAGGCGTAGTCGCCCCACATCAGCCCGTCATCCACCCGGGGGAACGGGAAGGGGATGGTCTCCAGCTCGGTGCCGTCCCCGGCGAACATGGTCAGGTACTCCGGCCCCTCGTAGATGAAGCCCTCGAAGGCCTCCAGGTGGTTCCGGGGGGAGCGGGCGGGGGCGTACTCGCGGATGAAGTAGTCCGCCAGCGCCTCCGCGTCCGCCCGGGACAGGGGATAGGCGTAGCGCTGCGGAATGCCGAAGCAGGCCTCCAGCGTGGCGGGCCACTGGCCCCGCACCACCTCGGGATGGGCGTGCCAGCCCAGGAACATCTCCGCCACGTGGCGGCGGTAGTCCCCGGCGGAGCAGACGTAGCTGTCCCGGTGGGTGACGCCCGCGTCCACGTCCTTTTGGGGCAGGGTGATGAAGGTGCGGGACAGCTCGGTGCCGTCGGGGCGGTAGCGGGTCATGCAGGTGCCGGGGGCGGTCTTGACGGACATCTCGGCCCGCCCGTCCCCGTCGAAGTCGTAGACCATGAACTGGGTGTAGTGGGCGCCGGCGCGGATGTTGGGCCCCAGATCCAGCCGCCACAGGAGCGTGCCGTTCAGCCGGTAGCAGTCGATGATGCACCGCCCGGTGTAGCCCTTGATGGACACATCCTGGCTGTTGGTGGGGTCCCACTTGACGATGTACTCGTACACCCCGTCCCCGTCCACGTCGCCCACGGACATGTCGTTGGCGGTGTATTCAAACGCGTCCCCGGCGGGGGTGACGCCGCCCTCGGGCTTCCTCAGGGGCAGGTCGAGGTACCCCTTCTCCCACACCGCCACCGGCGCGCAGGGGGCCCGCCCGACCGGCGCCACGGCGTAGGTGTCCTGCGGGGTGCCATCCGGATCGAGGTAGCTGGTGCTGTCCGTGACCCGGGCGATGACCTCGCCGCTGCGGTACACGTCGAAGTCCGCGCCCAGCAGGCGGGTGGGGGTGCTGCCCGTGACCTCCTCCCGCAGCAGGCGCCAGGAGAGGTACACGCCCTCCCCGGTGGGCACCGCCACCAGCCCCCGATCCAGCTTCTCCAGCTGCGGATGGGGCACGGCGGTCACCGGGGTCACGAGCGTTTCCGTGCGGGCAAGGACGTGGCCTGCCCCGTCCAGCGCCTCGGCAAAGAGGCGGTAGGGCCTGTCGGGCAGGCGGGGGAAGCGGCAGGCGGGCTCCGGGCAGGGGATGCGCTTGTAGTGGCACGCGTCGGTGTCCCGGTCGGCCCAGCGAAGCGCGTAGGAGGCCGCGCCGGGCACCGGGGCCCAGGTGAGGTGAAGGCCGTCCGGCCCGGAGGATGCGGAGGGTCATGGCAGCATCTTCCTTTCAGCGTTGATGGGGCATGGGGTGGGGCATGGGGAGCGTACGGAGGGCGTTCCGTCAGGCGGGGCCGGTCTCCGCGCCGGGCACCTGATAGCGGCGGCGGTACTCGGAGGGGGTCATGCCGATGTGCTTGCGGAACACCCGGTTGAACTGGGAGAAGCTGGTGAAGCCGCAGCCGAGGGCGGCCTCGGTGATGGGGGTGTCCCCGCGCAGGAGCACGGCCTGCACGTTGCGCACCCGGGTCATCTGAATGTAGTCGGTCACGGTGAAGCCGGTGACCTCCCGGAAGCGGTGGGACAGGTAGCAGCTGCTGATGTAGAACCGCTGGGACAGGGATTCCAGGGACAGGGGCTCGGGGTAGTGGGCGTGGATGTAGCTGGCGACGTCGTAGAGCTTCTGCTCCATGGGGCTGCGCCGGGCGGTGTTGGCGTAGCGGTTCTCGCCCTGGTGGCGGTAGAGCAGGGTCAGGAAGTCCATGAACTTCAGGTGGAGGGTCAGATCGCGCAGGGGCTCCCGGGAGGAGGTGAGCAGGAAGATGTCGTTCAGCCGCCGGTAGAGCCGGGCGCGGATCTCCGGGTCAAAGCGGAAGATGGGCACCTCCTGCCGGAACACCTCCAGCAGCTGATGCACCTGCCCGGGGAGCCCGTCGCCGCCCCGGGGCAGGCTGAACTGCACGATGAGCCGCCGGCTGGGGTCGCCCTCCGGGTAGCGGGTCATGTGCAGCACGCTCGGCGGGATGCCCACGATGTCGAAGGTCTCCAGCTCGTAGGGCTTGCCCTCCAGAAAGTGGGTGGCGCTGGGGGAGAGCAGCACGCACAGCTCATAGAAGGTATGGAAGTGCTGGAACTGCATGTTCTCGTCGGCGGCGCGGGCGTCGTAGTCAAAGAAGTAGAACAGCGGGTCGTTTTCCCGGTTCACCCGGATGCAGGCCCCGGGCTCGTAGAGGGCGAGGTTCTGGATCAGCATGGTCGGCAGCCTCCCGGCGCCCGGGGCGGTGCGCGCCCGGGGCATTTCCATGAAAAGTGTAGCACAACCGGGGACGGATGACAAGCGGAATCTCGCATTCCATGCAAAAAAGAAATCGACCCCCAAGAGTGAAACACAAAAAATCAGCAAGGATTTTGTTCAGATTTTACAATCGGCCTCCTTTTGTAAAGAGAAAATAAAGCAAAAAACGCGAGGTTTGAGCCGGCAAAAAGGCAAAGGATGCGTTGCATTTTGACCCCGATATGGTATCATGGAAGCAGCAAGGCCCTTACACCCCATGAAACCCGTTGAAACTGCATACCGACAAAAGGAGGTACCCCATGCGCAACATCCGGAAATGGTTATCCCTGACCCTGATCCTCGCGCTGTGCGTCAGCGCCGTGCCGGCCTTCGCCGAGCAGAGCGTCACCTTCACCGAGGCGCCCTACCTGACCAGCCTGGGCATCTACGGCGACGTGAACGACCGCCTGCCCAAGGCCGAGGACGTCATGGTGGAGGACGCGGCCTACCTGACCATCGGCCAGTACGGCGGTGAGCTGAAGCGCTCCGCCGGCGGCGGCAACTGGGACGCCGGCAAGCCCATCGAGGAGGGCCTGTTCCGCTTCACCGTCACCGGTGAGATCGAGCCCAACGTGGCCAAGGGCTACGAGGTCAGCGAGGACGCCACCGTCTACACCATCCACCTGCGCGAGGGCATGAAGTGGTCCGACGGCGAGCCCTTCACCGCCGAGGACTGCGTGTGGTTCTACAACACCATCTGCCTGAACAGCGTGGACGGCAAGGGCATCCGCAACTGCCACAAGGACGCCAACGGCGACCCCGCCGTGGTCGAGAAGGTGGACGACACCACCTTCACCGTCACCTTCAACGTGCCCAAGTATGACTTCATCGAGGCCCTGACCGTGGACCTGAAGTGGCACTACGCGCCCAAGCACATCTTCGAGGAGCTGGCGCAGGCCGTCATCGAGGGCCGCGAGGCGGACGCCCTGGCCCTGGGCAAGGCCATCTGCGGCACCGAGTTCTCCGACGTGGCGAAGATGGGCAAGGAGATGCTCTACTACTTCTGGAACTACCCGGGCATCCCCACCCTGAACCCCTATGTGCTGTCCACCGAGGAGGGCAAGAACAGCATCAAGGGCGAGTACTACGAGTTTGTCCGCAACCCCTACTACTGGAAGGTGGATACCGCCGGCCAGCAGCTGCCCTACATGGACAAGATCATCTACACCACCGTCTCCAACGTGGATCAGCAGCTGATGCTCCTGCTGGACGGCACCGTTGATCTGCAGACCGTGGCCATGGAAAGCATCCCCACCATCCTGGAGTCCCAGACCGCCATCAACATCTATGAGTGGAGCGGCAGCGACTGGGGCAACGTGCCCACCCAGCTGCACCTGAACCTGAACGCGGACGACGCGCACCTGCGCGAGCTGTTCAACAACGCCGACTTCCGCCAGGGCCTGTCCATCTGCGTGGATCGCGAGGAGTTCGCAAGCCTGTACTCCGACGGCTGGCTCAAGGGCGGCCAGGCTGCGCCTCAGCCCGGTACCATGGGCTACAGCGAGGCGTGGGCCACCAAGTGGACCGAGTACGATGTGGAGAAGGCCAAGGGCCTGTTTGAATCCGCCGGCCTGGCCATGGGCAGCGACGGCTTCTACGACTTCGCCGACGGCACGGACTTCGTGCTGAACATCGTCTCCGTGGCGGACAACGGCGCAGCCGACACCTACAAGATCCTGGAGCCCTACTTCCGCGCGGCGGGCATCAAGTGCACCTTCAAGGATTCCGACCGCAGCAACATCGACAACGACCTGATGGCCAACGCGGTGGAAGCCATGCTCTACCCCGTCACCGGCATCGGCGACGTCTCCATCATCCTCAAGCCCAACTCCATGGTTCCCGGCTATGCCACCAACGTGGCCTGGTACGGCACGATGGATGAAACCACCGCCACCGGCGACCTGCTCAAGCTCATCGAGCTGAAGAAGCAGGTGGACGTGACCTCCGATCCTGACGCGCGCAACGAGATCGCCCTGCAGATGCTCAAGCTCCACGAGGAGAACATGTGGACCCTGGGCTATGTGGAGGCCTCTCCCACCTACCATGCGGTGAACGCCCGGATCAAGAACTTCCCGGAGGACGGCGTGTGGTCCGACATCTACCGCGACATGGGCATCGCCCACGCGCAGTGCTGGTACATCGGGGAGTAACATCTCCGGGGCTTGGCAGTACAAAGATGAATAACGTGCTGTAAGGGTGCGAGAGGTGATTTCTCCCCTGGGGGAATTGCCTCTCGCATTTCTTCAGGCTCCGCCGCGTGAAAGGTGCGATGCGATATGCTGAAATACATTGGCAAGCGACTGCTTCTCTTCATCCCGACGCTGCTGATCATCTCCTTCGTGATTTTCTTCATCATCCAGCTGCCCCCGGGAGACTACGTGACCTCCTATGTGGCGGCCATGGCGGCCGAGGGCGAGGTGTTCACCGCCGAGGATATTGCCAGCCTGCGCCTGCAGTATGGTCTGGACGACCCCTGGTTTGTCCAGTACTTCAACTGGATGAAGAACATCCTCACCAAGGGCGACTTCGGCTACTCCTTTGAGTACGGGCGCTCGGTGTGGAGCGTCATCATGGACAGGCTGTACCTGACGCTGGCGGTGTCCTTCGTGATTTTGGTGTTCCAGTACGGCGTATCGCTGCCCATCGGCATTTACTGCGCCAATCACCAGTATTCCGCGGGAGACTATGTGCTGTCCTTTATCGGCTTCATCGGCACGGCAACGCCAAACTTCCTGCTTGCCATCATCATCATGTACTGGGTGTACGTCAGTACAGGCGAGGTGTACCTGGGGCTTTTCAGCACGGAAATGCTTCAAAACGGCATGCGCTGGGCGTATGTGCCGGAGTTCCTGGGCCGGTGCCTGATCCCGCTGATCGT